>JANMDL010000097.1:0-4254 GCA_031376295.1 Chitinophagales bacterium | reverse complement strand
GCGCCATAGCCCCCTGCAGCATACAAATGGAAATGAATAACAAAAAAAATCTTTTCATGTTTCAATTTTTAGAATGCTCTGCTGAATACCAGCCTGCCCATATCTACCGGCAGTAAATTTCTATTGTATCCGGGTAAATATATTTTATCGTATTGCATTTGTATGGTTCCAATTTTTTTAAGGTACAGGTTTAAACCTGCTGTACCTCCCCACGATGTTTCTGTGTGATTTACCCTGTTCCATTTTACGCTTGCTGACAGGGAGAATTTATTTTTAAGCTGGTAGCTTACCACAGGCTCGATGGTAGTTTGTTTTAAAAAAGACTGGTTGGTAATGGCAATGATACCCTGCAAAATAAATGGCGCAAGATTTACAGTGTGGTTAATGGTAAGGGTAGCTGCATTATAGTAAATAAACCCTGTATCGCTTCCCTGGTTGTAAAACTTAGTATAAGTGGCATTGGAGTTCATGCTTATTTTGCCTGCTGAATAAGTATGGCTCACAATTACATTAAGCGTATTGTACCTGTTTTCGAACAGCACATTGTTATTGCTTAGTGTAAGTTGTGATGCAGGATAATAACCGGCCGACATGAACGGGTACCGGGGTATCCTGGCAGTTATCTGAAATGATTTAAACACATTGGTGTTTGAAAAAACGGGGGCTGCAAGCGGGCTGTTAAAATCATTTTTTCTGATTGCGGCATCGAGTAAAATTCTTTTCTTCCATACCGATTGTGTGGCACGCAGCATCCACGCTTCCTGATTGCTGTTTGTGGGAAACAGGGTGAAGGATTGAAAGGCCGCTCCTGTTTTCCTGTAATAGCCATTCAGTTTTGTACGCCCATAATCGCTGCCAGCTTTTATACTAAATGCATCGTTGGCCTTATCGTTAAAATCAAATATACTGGTTTTAGAAGCGGGTGCAGCTGAACGGGCATATTCGCCAATGATATAATTGTGTTCCGTAATTTGCTTTCTGAATTCCAGAGAAACACCCGATATCTTTTGTGCAGCCGCATCTCCCGGGGCTGTTTGTGTAAGCAATGCTTTTTGTCCTGCATACCAGGTTACTATGATATTATTCCTGTCCTTTTGCCCAAAGCCTGCCCTTAGCAAACCTAGTGATTGGTTACTACCTGCATAATTTCCTTTTACGATATAATCCCTGAACCCGTAATTCACTTTACCGGCTGCTGCAGCAAAATAAATATTACCGGGGTTCATTTCTATATTAAAGCCCCCCAGCGAAATATTTTTTACCGTGAGTTCTGAATAGTCTATCCAGCTTCTGCCCAGGCCTATTTGTTTTACGGCCAAGAGCATTCTTTGCAATGCGGGCATTTCTTTTACCCTGCCTCCTGTTTTCCGTAAATACTCTTCCAGCTTTGTTTTATCAGTTATGCCAGCAATCAGTCTTTTGGCGTTCCGGAGCGAATCTGTAATTTTCATTTGGTATGTTTTAAGCAATTGTTCAGCCTTCGCTGCTTCTTTTTGCAATTTCTCCAATTGCCGCAGTTTTTCCTCCAGCTTTGCTACTGCTGTTGTTGCCAGGCTGTCTGCCTTTTGCTTTTTTTCTGCAATGTCTTTTTCAATCTTTGCATTTATTACACGCTCCGCCGAATCTGTTATTTTACCTGGTTGGTTTCTTAACATTTTCTCTTTATCTGCCGCAAGTTCCTGTACATTTTTCAAAAGGCTGCCAGGTTTACTTGTAAGGGTTCCAATACTTTCAGGTACTTCATTGGTATTGGCCGTACTTTCCTTCAATTTTCTTTCTTTTGCCTCTACAAGTTCCTGCACCCCGGCTGCTTTTTTTGCCATGGCTTGTACTGCTTCAAGCTCTTGTATCCTGCGTTTGTAACCGGCATACAGTTTTCTGAAATTTTCTGCTAATTCCAGCCGCTTTGCCGCTACTGCTTTGCTCATATTGTCTTTGAGGTCAGTTACAGAAAAATCGCCAATATTTTTCAGCAGCCCGTCTTTTTCCCTTTGGTATAATTGGGCAGGGGTAAGGCCAAGTGCTTTGTTTGCCAGAAGGTTATCCAAACCTGCACGCATGTCTCCTTTAATATTTTCCAGCATCTGCGCCTGGCGAAATTGAAATGAAATATCTGTGGCATTGCTGAAAAATCCTGAATTGGAACGACGGCTTGTGAGGTACACCGTAAAGGGATATTTTTCTTTAACCAGTATATCCAATCTTATTTGCAATGTATGCTGCATCACATCTCTTTCGGCAAAAGGTGTATCTATATAACTTCTGTAATTAAAAAAGTAGGTAAGGTTGCCATGTATGGTCAATAATTTTTCTTTTGGTTTTGGTATTGCGCTGATGATCCGTTCCGGAACCAGCGCTACTGGCGGATAAGGAATGAAAAAGTGCTTTTCGAATTTTTGCCTGCAGATACCTGAAAATTGCTGTGTAACTAAAATGCCCGAATCTGTTCTTATATACTTTGTATAGGGATAAAATGAAATTATTGCGCTGCCTGCTTCACCTGTACTAACCTGCGCAGATGCCCCGGGCATATACAGCAGTATAATGGTTAGTATGAGTAACAGGCGGAATAACATTTTCACAAAGCAGTTTTATTGTAAAAAATACGAATCTTTATTGCTTATCCTGGTCGACTTTCTTCTTTAGTACCTCATTCTCTTTGGCCAATGCTTCTACTTTTTTATTCAGTGCAATCAGGTATAAGGTGAGCTCTTCCACTTTTTTTACTAAAATGGTTTGATTATCACCAAGGTCTATTCCTTTTTCTTTTACGGCTGCCGCTGATGGCATATCCGGTAAATGCTTATGCTCGGCTAAGTATGCTTCTACTTCGGCAAGGGTGGGAAGCTTGTAGGTTGGTTCAAAAACATAATCCGGCCAGTTGGCATTTAATTTTACAGTTGCTTTTGTAAAGATGGCCCATCCGTTTACCGCAAGGGCATAGGGTGCTACCGCCGCTGTATTTGTTTGCCCTATTAAAATTTTGCCCGTGGTATATATATTACCGTTTACATCCAGTTTTTCAGCAGGTGTAATGGTGCCGATACCTACATTACCAGTCTCGTTTACATTTATTCTTCTATTACCTTCACCGTCTGCAATGATAATATTGTTTGATAAATTTGCTGGTAAACTGACAAGGGTTCGCCCTATAAAAACATTATTACTTCCTGTCGTTACACCATTGCCTGCAACAAGCCCAATCGCTATATTATAATTACCTGTGGTCAAAGTGGGCAATGAACTAGTTCCAATAGCTGTATTACCATTAGCGAATGTAGCACTATATAAAGAGCGGCTTCCAATTGCTGTATTATATTCAGTTTCATTAACATTATATAAGGCATTCAGGCCTACTGCTGTGTTTTCATTTCCATCTAATTCATTCTTTAAAGTACCAGCACCAATTGCAGTAGCATTTGAACCGGGAGGCGTTGACCCCAAAGCACCAACTCCAAAGGAAGTTGATTGGCCGCTTATTCTTCCACTAATAACCCCATTTCTTTTAAAAACTACATCTTGATCATCAGCAGTGCCAATAAAATTTGTGCCGGGTGTTGTGCCTGCATTTCCCGTCAATCCCCATGCAGTTGTACTTGCAGCAGGTGCGGCTTGCCAGCTTGCCAACCCATTTGCATCACTGGTAAGCACTTTATTTATACCTTGCGTGCCATCTGTTATTTTAATGTTTCCAGCAATGTCCAGCTTTGCAGCGGGGGTTTGTGTACCTATACCTACATTACCAAGGTTTAATATTGTAATCCCATTCGCAGCACCTGCTCCTGTTATTAATTTATACCCTCCATTATCAAATGAACTGATGGTTGCAAAATTTGTATTAGTTGAATTCCATATTTGAACTGGTGCCCCGCTCTTCATTAGTAAGCCCGCATTTGTTGTGATACTTCCATTAACATCTAATTTTGTGACCGGCGTCGCTGTGCCAATACCCATATTGCCACCCGTTAAAATAGTTGCATTTTCCACTCCCCCGGTTTTAAAAACGAGACGTTGCGCATCGGTAGTACCAATAAAATTTGTACCTGGTACTGTGCTTGCATTTCCTGTAAGCGTCCAGCCACTTGCCCCTCCACCTGTTGCAGCTGCCCACACTGGTGCAGTTGTTGGCCCGGTGCTTTTCAAAAACTGGCCATCTACCCCACCGGTAGGGGTGGTTCCTGCTAATAATACACCATTAAATCTCAGGTTGCCGTTTATGTCTAATTTCTCTGCAGGTGTTGTGGTTCCAATCCC
>JANMDL010000859.1:0-2706 GCA_031376295.1 Chitinophagales bacterium | reverse complement strand
GGTATAAAAAATACTGGCTTCACTTTGTCCCTGCCGCCATCTATTTTACAGTACACCTTATTGCCTGGGCAAGGCCACTGGCACAAAAACAGCAGGCCATTGATTGGCTGTGGCAGCACAAATGGCACCAGGTGGAAGGATATGGCAATGTATTGTTGTTCAGCATTTACCTTTTTCTTACCATACGCCATTATACAGCTTATATAAAATGGCTGCCTACGGAGTATTCCAATACCGAAAAGCTGCAATTGCGCTGGATCAGGAATTTTATTGTGCTGCTGGGCATTTACTGTGCTGTTTACCTTGGCTTTGGCCTTTATTCTGAACTGTATGGCTGGTATGGGTACAAGGTACAGTTCTGGCAATACCTGGTGCTGGCTATTATTATCTATTACATAAGTGCTACGGGTTATGCTTACGTGCAAAAGCACAAAGTGGCTTTTGATATGGATACAGGCAGGCAGCAAAACCGGCCGGAAGCTGCCAATACCATTGCGGAAGAAACCACCAGTAATTCGCCGGCCACGGCAGCAGCCAATCCCGGCTTTGAAGCGTTGAAGGAACTACTGCTCGGTCACCTGCAAAAAAACAAACCATATCTTGACCCTGAGCTGACCCTGAGCCAACTGGCATTGGAAATGGAAAAGCCTCCATACGTCATTACCCAGGTGATAAAAACCACATTGGGCAAAAATTTTAACGATCTTATCAATGGCTACCGGGTAGCTGCCGTAATTGAAAAGCTGAAAGCCGGGGAGCAGAAAACCCAAACTCTCACCGGCATTGCTTACGATTGTGGCTTTAACAGCAAGGCTACCTTTAACCGGGCCTTTAAAAAAGCTACCGGCAACAGCCCCGGCGAATTTGCGCAAAAACGCTGAAACGCATTACAGTATTCACTCTTAATTTATTTGAGCCGGTCATTTTTTTAATGAGGCAGGCTTTAGGCGTATCATATTTTAAATGAGGCGGCAACCGGCTGCCCCTGCCCCAATTTTGCTCCATTATCAATCACCGCCGGTAAAATGGCACAAAAAAAAATAGTATGAAAATGAAATTAATGATGGCAGCACTTGCAGTAGTGACCCTTATGGCTTCCTGCAGCTTAACAAGCAATACCACCATCGAACCCAAAAAGCAGTTTGTGCTGGGCAACAATGAGCATGGCAGTTTTAAAGTAAAAATGAAAAATGTATCCAGCCAGCCGGTAGAAGTGTACCAGGCACCTTTGGGCGGCGGCAGACATTCGGGGCGTACGGTACAACCCGGCCAGTCCGTTACCGTAAAAGTACAAAGCAATACGGCGCTCATCGTCAGCAATCAATCGACCGACACCGTATCGGTTGCCCTTAAAGTTACCGGCGATGCTGGCCTTTCCATGGGGTACAATAATAAATAATATCAAAAACGATAAACATTCGCACAAATGAAAAAAATAACATTGCTCCTGCTTGCAGCCTTCATCAGCGCCGGCGCAGCAGCACAAAGTACAAAAACCATTTCCCTGCCGCAGCAGCAGGAAGACTTTAATATTTTTAAAACCAGTGTGCAGGAAATGCACGCCGGGTTGCATTGGTTTATTACGCCGGAGCGGTTTAATACGTTGTACGATTCGGTGTACAATACCCTTACAGATAACAGCAGCACAGAGGCCTTTTACATAAAACTGCGCTATTGCATGGCTATGCTGCACCACGGGCATGGCGGTATAGACATGCAGGAAAAAGAAGCCGGCATCAACTACCGTATGAATGCTATGCCCCAAAGCCGCAGGCATCTGCCCTTTCAACTCAAATACCTCGGCAAGCGGTTGTACATCCTCTGCAATGCCAGCGGCAACAAAAAAATACCCAATGGCAGCGAAATACTCTCCATTAATGGTGAATCAACTGCTGCAATATCTGCACAACTGCTGCCCTATATTTTTGCCAATGGTAAAAACGAAACTTTTAAATATGCCATGCTGGGTGATTATTTTCAATTGCAATACTTTTACCAGGTACTGCACCCGGGTGTAAGCAGCTATACGCTGGAAATTATTCCTTTTAAGCAAAAAAAGAAAACAAGGGTAGTGGTTGATGCCGAACTGCCTCAAACCATTGCCGATGCTTACCTGCTGCAAACCGGTAAAAAAATAAACGACTGGGGTAAACTGGTTGAATACAAATTACTGGATGCCAAAAAGAAATTGGGTTATGTAAAGTTTGAAACCTTTTCGGCATTTCGTATTGAAAACGACAGCACCAAATTTCCAGCCCTGCTCGAAAGCATTTTTGTGCAGGTAAAAAAAGACGGGGTACAAAACTTAGTGGTAGATGTGCGCAATAATGAGGGCGGAGACGATAGCTGGATGACCAGCCTTACTTATTTTAAGGGCATACCCGAAAGCAAGGGTGGCGGGCTGGCCTATGTGCAGAGCGATAAATTTACACAGCTTAAATATGTGGAGCAAAATGAGCAAAATAAAATGCTGCTGCAGGCTTTTCAATACAACCCTTATGCGCTTTTAGACAAAACAGCCGATGGCCGCTTTAAACTCAAACCGCAATACACCCAACATGATACCAAAGCAAAGCCCCGCCAGGCAAATGCTTACGATGGCAAAGTGTATGTAATGCAGAACGGGCTTACCTTTTCGGCTGGCATTGCTTTTGTAACTACGATGAAGGATTATTACGATAAAGACGGCAGCTTTATTAAATTTAT
>JANMDL010000809.1:0-7873 GCA_031376295.1 Chitinophagales bacterium | reverse complement strand
CTGACCTGGGAACCCTTATAGCAGAGGGCGCTTTTTTAGTGGATGTAAGAACAGCAGGTGAATTTACCGGAGGCCATGTGAAAGGTTCGGTAAATATACCGCTTGATAAAGTAGCTGCACAGCTATCCCGGTTTAAAAACAAAAAACATATCATTTTATTCTGCCGCAGCGGCAACCGCAGCAGCCAGGCAAAATCGATACTGAACCAGCACGGTTTTACCAATGTGGTAAACGGGGGTACCTGGAGCAACGTAAACAGCTATGTAAATAGCTAAGCTGGCAGGCCCTTTGTATCTTTACACAGTATCAACAAATTAAATACAACAAATCAACGCATGAATTTTATTGAATGGATTAAACAACCCTGGCCCTGGTATGTAGCTGGACCGTTGATAGGATTAACCATACCAGCCCTGCTCATATTGGGTAATAAATCTTTTGGTATAAGTTCCTCCCTGCGCCATGTATGTGCCGCATGCATTCCCGCTAATGTCAAATTTTTTAAATACGAATGGAAAAGGGAAGCCTGGAACCTGTTTTTTGTGGCGGGCATTTTCTTTGGCGGCGTTATAGCTGCCAACCTGCTGGCCAATCCTGAACCGATACAGGTAAATGCAAAATTAGTGACAGAGCTTGCCGGGTATGGTATTACAGATTACGCAGGACTTATGCCTGCCGAATTGTTTAACTGGCCGGCATTGTTAACATTAAAAGGACTGCTGCTTACAGTACTTGGTGGTTTTTTGGTAGGCTTTGGCACCAGGTATGCAGGTGGATGTACCAGTGGACACGCTATTATGGGTTTATCCACTTTGCAATGGCCCTCGTTGGTTGCCACCTGCTGCTTTATGGCTGGTGGCTTCATCATGGCCAATATCATACTTCCATTTATTCTTTCGCTTCAATAAAATAATATGCAGCAAAATACAATTGAAAATACAGATTTTGAAGTTCGCTCCCTGGATGCCATTTGTGTAAACAAAAGCGATATTCCAGGTAAATGGTACTATAACTTCAAATACCTGTTTGTGGGCCTGGGTTTCGGTATCATCTTTGTAAAAGCCGAAATTATCAGTTGGTTCCGCATACAGGAAATGTTCCGCCTCCAGTCCTTTCACATGTACGGGGTAATCGGCAGCGCCGTGGTGGTGGGCATGCTATCAGTATGGCTCATAAAAAAACTCAGGATCAAAACCATTGATGGGGAATCAATTGTATTTCATCCTAAAAAATTCAATAAGGGCCAGGTGTACGGCGGCTTACTTTTTGGATTGGGCTGGGCCATTACGGGAGCATGCCCTGGCCCGCTTTACGCACAGATAGGAACTGGAGTAACAGTCATCATTGTAACACTGATTAGTGCAGTAGCAGGCACCTGGGTCTACGGTTATTTCCGGGAGAAGCTTCCCCATTAATCCAGGAATATGCTGCAGGCAGCGTAAAATTCATACAACAATAAACGACAATTAAAATATTACCAGTGAATTCGATAAGAATGCTTTTGGTATTGATGGTAATATTTGCGGGCCGCTTACCAGTGTCTGCGCAGGAAATAACTCATGCGGCATCACAACAGGTTGCTGCTCAAAAAAATAAACAAGAGGAGGATACCACAACTTTGCTCCACGCATTTAAAAATGGCAGCTTTCACGGCCATTTCAGGTATTTTTTTATGCTTACTGATAATGAAAGGGGCCTTACGGATTACTATGCCAATGCAGCAGGTGGCGGCATCAAATATGAAACTGCCCGTTTTCATGGTTTCAGTTTTGGGCTAAGCGGATTTTTCATATTCAACACAGGCTCTTCCAATTTTGCAAAACCAGATACCACTACCGGGCAGTACAACCGGTACGAAATTGCACTCTTCGACATAGAAGACCCGAACAACAAAAAAGACATAAACAGGCTGGAAGAGTTTCACCTTACTTACAACTACAGGAACAGCAGGATTATTTTTGGCCGGCAGTTGCTCAATACACCTTTTATTAACCTGCAGGACGGCCGCATGCGCCCAACTATTGCCGAAGGTATATGGATGGAAAGCGCCCCTTCAAAGAAAATAAAGCTTGAAGGTGGCTGGCTGTATGCACTATCTCCAAGGGGTACCACCAGGTGGTACAGTACGGCAAAATCAATCGGGGTATATTCACAAGGTGTAAATGCTGATGGAAGCAAATCAGACTATGCCAATAACCTTGGCAGCAGGGGTGTTTTTATTATCGGTGGGCATTATGCAGCAGGCAACCAAATACGTCTCCAGGCCTGGAATGTATTTGCCGAAAACATTTTTAATACGGCCATGCTGCAGGCCGACTTTACTGCTTCGCTGAAAAACAACCAATTCTTTTTTGCTGCGGCACAGGTTATAAGGCAGGATGCTGTGCATGATGGTGGCAATAACAATGCGGCAAAAGCATATTTTGAAAAAGGCGGAAAATCAATAAGTTTTGGGTTGAAGGCAGGATGGAAAAATAAGTTGTGGGAGGCAAGTATTAATTACAACCGCATCACCAGCATTGGCCGTTACCTGATGCCCCGTGAATGGGGAAAAGAGCCTTTTTTCACCTTTTTGCAAAGGGAAAGAAATGAGGGTTTTGGCGATGTGCATGCCCTGATGGCAAGGATTGACCGGAGTTTACCGGAACAGAGAATAAAAATATCGCTTGCTGCAGGTTACTACCGGATGCCGGATATTAAAAATTACCGGCTTAATAAATATGGTTTACCTTCATATTGCCATATCAACAGCGATATACATTATACCTTTGCGGGAAAGCTGAAAGGACTTGAAGCACAGGTACTGCTGACTGCCAAAGTTAAAGAAGGAGCAACTTACGGCGATAAAAAGTATGAGTTTAACAAAGTGAATATGGTGCAGTACAATTTCATTCTGAATTATCATTTTTGAAATGCTATGGACAATAATATAAGCTTTGAAGGAATTTTTGAACCGGCACTGATTAAAGAGATATACCAGTTTGGCGATATAAAGTATTTTAAAGAAGGTGATGTGATTATGGATTACGGTAAGTATATCCGTATGATGCCGCTGATTATTAAGGGAACCATCAAAGTATTCAGGCTGGATGAAACAGGCAGGGAAATACTGCTGTATTATTTGTCCAGCAACGAAAGCTGCTCCATGGCCTACAGTTGCTGTGTGGAGGCAAAGAAAAGCGAAGTGCGGGCCATTGCAGAAGATGATGTGGAACTGATAGCCATTCCGCATATAAAATTGGATGAATGGCTGTGTAAATACCCTGGCTGGAAAAACTATATCATGCGCAGTTTTAACGAACGCTTTCTTGAACTGCTGAAATCCATTGAAAGCATTGCCTTTCATAAATTAGACGAACGCCTTACCGCTTACCTTAAGGAGAAACAACGCATGTCGGGCTCCAGCGTAATAAAGGCTTCGCACTACTTAATAGCCGATGAACTGGCCACTTCAAGGGTGGTAATATCAAGATTGCTTAAGCAGCTTGAAAACGACAAAAAAATCATCCTTTACAGAAATGAGATAAAGCTGCTGCCGGCTTTTGGATGATAATTTCCGGCGCCATTAAGGCAGTAAAAAAAATATCCCTGTGTATTCCCCATCGGCATTGTCTTTATGTTTTCGTATTATATTTTTAAATTAATATTATTGTATACAAATGCGTAAAATGAAAGTAATATTCTTTATCCTTTTACTAACTGCTGCTTATTCCTGCAGTACAGATGGAACTAACAAAGACAATGAGTATGTAACCGGAAGCAGTAATATTACCTACTCTTTTCCTGACAGCTTACCAGATGTGCAGCGGAATACATTGAAACAAAAGTGCAGCAGGTCCATTACCGAAAACCTGGTCATTATATCCGAAAACAGCTTTACCGATTCGATTGACATCAGGTTTGTAAAAGACAGGAAAGCAATGCGCCAATACACGGGCATGGGTGCAGCAGGTATAGCCCTGCCCGAAATAAAAACCATGTACTGCCTTGCAGATGAAAATGCAGCCCCCATAAAACATGAACTGATGCACATGATTGCCATGCTCAAATGGGGTGAACCGCATTCTTCATCAACCTGGATGAACGAGGGCCTGGCCGCTTTTGCTGAAAATAATTGCAATGGCTTTAATGATGAACAGATTTACCGTTTCTTTTCTTTTAAAATGATGTTACTTTCAGTTGATTCGCTCACAACTAATTTTTATGGTCAACCCGAAATGATTGCCTACCACCAATGCGGCTATATGGTGCAGTATCTTTTACAACAATATGGCGTGGAAAAGTTCAAGCTCCCGTGGCAAAAAGGCTTTGCTGCGTTTGAAAACATTTATCATATTGCGTTTCCAGTTGTAAACAAATTACTGGATGAAAAAGCTGCAAAAGATTACCCTGCCGCCCCTGCAATTGATTGGGAGGTATTTAAAAAAGGATGTATGTAAATACAGCAGCACATTATCCCCTATACCACCGGCACATGTATTGCCACCAGCGTACCCCTGCCGGGCGCCGAATCAAAATCAACTGTACCCTTCAGGTATTCGATACGGGTTTTGATATTTTTTAACCCGATGCCTTCAAACTTTTCTTTTTGCCCGGTATCAAACCCCTTACCATTGTCTTCAATAGTAGCGGCAATACCATCTGCATCTTTTACCAGCGAAATCTCCAGCTGGTTGGCACCCGAGTGCTTTATTACATTGTTCACACATTCCTGTATCACCCGGTACAGCACAGTCTCCACATTGCTGTCGAGCCGTTCATTCAGCCCTTCGGAGTACAGGTTTACTTTCAGCACATGGCTGTCTATCTTATCAATAAATTCCTTTACCGCACTGGCCAGGCCAGATTTAAGCAATGCGTTTGGCATCATATTGTGACTTACCGATCTCACTTCTTTGCAGCTTTCATCCACCAGCGCAATCAGCTTCTCATAGCCAATACGGTCTTCGGGCGTATTAAACTGTATCCTGTCTTCAAAAGCCGACAGGTTCATTTTGGCCGCACTCATCATCTGCCCCACTCCATCGTGCAGGTCGCCTGCTATGCGCTTGCGTTCGTTTTCTTCTGCTTCTATCACCGCCCTTGTGGCCATGTCCTGCTGTTTGATAATGGCTGCCTGCATCTGCTTTTCCTTTTTGAGTTTAAACCGCCTGTAATAAGAATACCCCAGCAGGCTGAACAGCAGTAAAAGCCCCACCGCACCCGCTATCCAGTAGTTCTTTTTGGTAAGCGCAAAATCCTGCTCCTGTATTTTCTTCTGCTGCTCCAGCGTTTTGTATTTAGTTTCAAGCGCAGCGAAATTTTCACCCAGGTTATCGTTAAACAGGCTGTCTTTACCATCAGAAAAAAGTTTGTACATGGCCAGCGCCTGTGCCATATCACCCTTTGACTCATATAATTTCGACAGGGTTTTGTGCAGCATATTCAACTCAGGCTTACAATTAACGGCTGCGCTGGCCAATGCTATGCCTTTTTTTATTACAGCTTCGGCACTATCGTATTTTTTGGTAAGTATATACACATCGCCCAGGTTATTAAGGCAACTGGCCATTCCCTTAGAGTCATCTAAGCTGTCACGCAGGCTGTAAGATTCTTTTACTGCAGCTGCTGCATTATCGTATTGCTTTAGTTTGATGTAAACATTCCCCAGGTTATTCAGCGCATTCGACAGGTATTCCTTATCACCCCGTTCCCTGCAAATAGCTTCTCCCTTTTTAAAATATTCCAGCGCCTTGCTGTAGTTACTGTCAAAATAATAGCAATTGGCCACATTTACATAAGAGCCTGCCAACCCCAGCTTATCTCCTATTTTTTCTTTTATGGCAATGGACTGCTGCTGGTATTTAATCGCCTCATCCATGCGGCCCATATTTTGGTTTACAATACCAATATTATTAAGCGAGTAGGAAATGCCAATATCATTTTTCGATTCTTTAAACAGCTTTAGTGCAGCAAGTTGGTTTTCCAATGCCTTGTCAAACACGCCCTGCTTTTGATAAATGATACCAATTTTATTGTACAACCTTGCAATACCAAGGTCGTCCCCCATTTTTTTTCTTATCTCCATGGCACGGCCGTATAAAACAATCGCAGTATCATAATTTTCTTTATCGTAAAATATAATGCCCAGGTCGTTGTAAGCCTGCGCAATGCCTGGCTGATAATTTACCTGCTGCCCCAGAGCAATGGCTTTGTTACCATAAGCAATGGCTTTGTCCTTATCCACCATGCGGTACTGCCAGGTAAGCTCGTTGTATGTTTTTACCAACTGGCTGTCTTTTTGCAGCGGCACTAATCTTTCAAGGCTGTCTAATATTTTCTGGTTCTTGTTCTGTGCGCCGGCCAGTAAAGGCAGCAGCAACAGTATGGTAATTACCTGCTTCATATTTGCTAAAGGGCTTATTTGATGTGAATATATGAAAACTTTACAGCAGCAGCTATATCACACAAAAAAAACTGCCCGGGTGGACAGTTTATGATTTAAAAGCGTTTATTTATCCTCCGAACTGTGGCCGGGTAGGGTCGCTGAAATCTTTAGCATTTGTTGCCGAAAAAAAGCCTGCAATGAAATTAAATAAATCGAACATCATGTTTATATAGTTTTAAGGATTACAATTTCACAAACCGTACTGTTGACCATTTTTGACTGCCGCCATAAGCGCTGATATAATACACGCCCGGCTGCAATTGCTCAAAGTTTAAAGTGAGTTGATTTTGGCCTGCAATTACCGTTTCTTTACCAGCCTGCACCATGCGGCCATTGGCATCCATAATATTTACCTGCACGGGGCCTGCTTTGGCAGCATCAATGTACAATATTGCCAGAGGTTTAATTACCAATGTAGGCAGCAATGCCAAAGTGCCTGCAGCAAAATCTTTACTTTGCAGCAATATCATTGTACTGTAAGTTACCCTGCCATCAATATCAGTAATTTTAATGCGGTAGTAATTGAGTCCACCCTGCGGATTGTTATCAGCAAAATCGAACGGTTGCAGGCAGCGGGTATAGCTGGCAGTAATGCTGCCAATGGTGGTAAAACTGATACCGTTATTACTGCGCTGAATGTCAAACTTTGCCTGGTTGCTGGTACAGTTTACCGACCAGTTAAGTACATGGCTGTTTGCCTGTTTATTGCCTTTAAAATAGTTGAGTGTAATGCCCGCATTGAGTGTAAGAATAGAAAACTCGTTGCCCAGTACAAAAGCTGAATCAAGACTGGCGGGTGCAAAAACGCCAGTAGTATCAGTGGTATTAATACCCGGCCCCTGCAAAGGTGTACGTAAAATGCCTACCGGATCTACACTCCAGGCACTTACAGGAAAATGCCCCAGTTGCATAGGGCCGGCACGGTTACAAAAAACATTGCGTGCTGTATCAGGATAAAGGAATGTCAAATCAGCCTGAAAGGCGCCGATATTGGTGGCATCGTTAATAATCCAGGTGCGGTTTATTGTGAGGCCCGTATTGTAAATTCCAAAAGGATTATTCCCCCGCTCAACCCTTACATTAAAAGTATTGGCCGAAGGATCATTATTTTTTAAAATGACAGAACTGATAGAATTGATGGTAGGTGTTACAGGAAAAGTAGCTGTGGCAAAGGAATTTAAACCCGTTAAAGTAAGATGCCCTGTACCATTGGTTACCATGCGGGGCGTGGGCGATACCACCTGTGTTTTAAATTTACCCGCAGTACTCTGTACATTAAAGTTATTGAGCTGCATATACCCCGTTTTAAGGTATAAGGTATCTGGGCAGGTAACATTGCTCAGCAGATTGATGCCGCTGGTGTTATTGGCAATAAACTGTATAGGTCCGCTCCAGATATTAAGTGTTACATTCTGCGCAGCAGTGCCTGCCATTTCAATATAGTTT
>JANMDL010000112.1:0-3032 GCA_031376295.1 Chitinophagales bacterium | reverse complement strand
ATATGCCAATGCTCCTGCTGCAGTATTTTCAGCAGTGCCACCGAAGTGCGGCTTTGGTAATCAAGAAGAATGGTCGTAATCTCCTGCAATGGCACTTCACTAAAAAGGCATACACTGGCCACCTCCCCGTTGCAGCCGATGCAATAGCTGCCGGTGATGTAATGTTCTCCTAGTTTGGGTATGATTGCTACCGGTATCAAGCCTATATCAATGGTGTTATTCTGCAGCATCTGCGCCACATTTGCCGGGTAGTCAACCGTCAACTCAACTTCTTGCTTCATCATTCCCTGCTCAAACCCGTATATCAGTGGCTTTGTATTCAAATAATTTACTGCGCCAACCCTTATTTTTCTGTCCAACTGCTTTAGTTTATTTTTGCGGGCAAATTTACAGCATCATTATATAACAGGCATGGAATTAAATAATCTTACAGCAATATCACCCATTGACGGTCGCTACCGCGGACAACTGGCACATTTAGGTGAGTATTTTTCTGAATATGCCCTGATAAAGTACAGGGTATGGGTGGAAATTGACTATTTTCTGCAATTAGCGGATAAAAAATTTTTCAGGGTAAGTGCTGCTGTAAGGAATCACCTGCTGCAGGTTTTGGCTGATTTTTCGCTGCTGGATGCTGAAAAAATTAAGCAGACGGAGAAAATTACCAACCACGATGTAAAAGCCGTGGAATATTTTTTGAAAGAAGCGCTTGATAACTGCAATGCAGGTAACCTGAAGGAATGGGTACACTTCGGCCTTACTTCCCAGGATATAAATAACACCGCTATGCCCATGTTGTGGAAACATGCAGTGGAGCATGAATACCTGCCAGCGGTCATTAACCTGCAGCACCTTATTTACCAGTTGGCCATGCAGTGGGCCGATGTGCCTATGCTGGCACGTACACACGGTCAGCCCGCCAGCCCCACCAGGCTGGGTAAAGAAATGATGGTGTTTGTAGAGCGGCTCGAAAACCAGGTACAACTGTTCAGCTATATTCCCTTTATGGCAAAGTTTGGTGGTGCCACCGGTAATTTTAATGCCCACCATGTGGCTTTTCCCAAATACAACTGGGTAAAATTTGCTGATGAATTTTGTGAAGATAAACTGGGCCTGCAGCGGCAGCAATACACAACACAGATAGAGCATTACGATACACTGGCCGCTCATTTTGATGCCATCAAACGTATCAACAATATCTTTATTGATTTTTGCCGGGATATGTGGACCTATATCAGCATGGATTATTTTAAGCAAAAAACTAAAAAGGGTGAAATAGGTTCCTCTGCCATGCCACATAAAGTAAACCCCATTGATTTTGAAAATGCAGAGGGCAACCTGGGTATGGCCAATGCCTTGCTGGAGCACCTGTCGGCCAAACTGCCTGTATCACGCCTGCAAAGAGATTTAACTGACAGCACGGTGCTGAGAAATATCGGTGTGCCCATGGCGCATACGATACTGGCTATTCAATCGGCCGCAAAGGGTATTGGCAAGCTGGTACTTAATGAGGGTAAACTAAAAGCTGATCTGGATAGTAACTGGGCCGTGGTGGCTGAAGCCATACAAACCATCTTACGCCGGGAAAAATATCCCATGCCTTACGAAGCATTAAAAGAACTTACAAGAGGCAAGGGGGCTATTGACAAAGCCGCCATACAACAGTTTATCAAAGGGCTTAAAGTGAGTGCTGCTGTAAAAAAAGAATTGAAGGCCATCAATCCGCAGAATTATACTGGTATTTAATACTGTGGCAGCAGGTGAGTAATTGTGGTTAACCCTCACGTAAATGCTAAGCATTTTGCGTGAGCCGGATGTAAATTTGGGTTAAATATGGTTACCTTTTTCCAGCCCCGAGCCATATCAGAATTAAAAAGTATAAGTGGGTATTATTTAAGCAATTCCTTCAGATCCGCATCACTTACACTCAGCAGGTTTACTTTAGGCAGCCGCCGGGTAAGTTCCCGCCAGTTAGCATCCTGTTTGTATATTTTTTGCAGCATAGCAGCCGCTTCTTTTACTTTTTTGTTGCCAGCAAGGGTAATGGCTGTCCAGTACTGCATTTCAAGATTACCCGGAAACAGCTTCATAGCAGCGCCATACTGCTGCATGGCCCCATCCATATCGCCTTTTTCTACGGCTAGGTCACCATTGTTCATGTATTCGTAGGCACGGTACAGGTTCAGCAGGCGCTCCAGTTCCAACAGCGGCTGGTCGTGGTCATCCACCCGCAGGTCAACCAAACGCTCATCCCAGGGCAGGCCCTGGCTGCGGCCCGCAACCACCAGCAGGGCGGCAGATTGTTTGCCCCGTATATCTCCACCAGCAGCCTGCGCTGCTTTTAAAGCTGCCAATACTCTTTCGGCCAGCGGCTTACCTGCACTGGCTTCAAAGGCCTTTGCCATAGCGGGGCAAACCGTATTGTTAAGCATCATGTTACTTTGTACAGAATAATTGTTGCCGGTAATATGGCCCGCATAGTCAATACACAAATTTCCCGTATGTGCCGCCACTACGCCATTACTGTCAATCATGGCTACCTGCCTTACCTCACGTCCTTCATCTACTTCCAGCAGTTTTAATAAGGTTTCTTTAGCGCTGTTTCCTTCTTTCATCATTTGCAGACCCTTAATACCGTATGATTTATTGGTGAAAGATTGAGTGGCCACCACACCTGTTCCCGCCTCGCCCCAGCTTACGGCAGTACCTACACTAAACCAGTGGCTCTGCACTCCCACAGCCATTTCTCCAGTTTGCTCATCCCTGGCTACAATGGAAAAAGTATGCGCCAGGCCACCATCATTTTTAAAAAACTGGGCTTGGCTGCCGTTGATGCAAAGCACCAGGAGCATGATAGATGAAACTGCTTTTTTGATATACATATTTTTGCTTTTAAGATTGTTCTTAAATGGGTGATGCTGTAAAATTACACAATTTAATGAAGCTATTTTTTTGCCTATGACCAGCATGAATAAAAATAATAAAATTAAAACAGCCGCATGATGAAAACTGAACTATATTTAAAAAAAAAG
>JANMDL010000708.1:0-7600 GCA_031376295.1 Chitinophagales bacterium | reverse complement strand
GGCTCATCCAGCAGCAGCACATCCGGCGCCATCAGTATCATTTTGGCTAAAAGTACCCTCATGCGCCAGCCTCCGCTAAACTCTTTATAGGGCCGCTTCAGGTCGGCATTGGCAAAGCCCAGCCCCTGCAGTATCTCCTCTGTGCGGTGGTGAATGCTGTAACCATCCAGTACATCCAGCTCATGCAGCAGTTCGGCATATTTATGGCCGAGTTCGTCTGTTGGATTGGCTTCCAGCTCCTTACCCAGGTCCTCCAACTCTTTTTCCACCTGCAGCACCCGCTCAAAGGCGCTCATGGCCACCTGCAGGATAGATTCATTGGTATCAAAGCTTAGCAGATCCTGGTGCAGGAAGCCAATAGTGGTTTCCCGGCCCTTTTCCACAGTACCCTTGCTGAGGGAGTATTGCCCGGTCAATACCTTTAATATGGTAGATTTTCCTGTACCATTGTAACCAATCAGCCCGATGCGCTCATTTGGCTGTATATGCCAGGTGGCATCCTCAAAAATCACTCTTGCGCCAAACTCAAATGTGGCATTCTGCAGTCCTAACAACATAATATAACCCTGAAATTTGTGCGAAGCTACGGAATGGGAATTAGGAATTAAAAATTAAGAATTAAAAATGGAGGTTAGTGGTATTGGGTATTTGAAGTATGTGCTGAGTTTAATAGTTGATAAGTTGATAAGTATCGTGCAAATTGAAACACTCAACAACCATCGCCCGACCTGTCAAAATCAGCAAATCAGCACATTATCAAATCAGCACATTAACCTTATCTTTGCAGCAAAAAAAATATATTTTATGAAGAAACTGGCAGCAATATTATTTTTAGCCCTGGCGGCTTTTGGCGTTTATTGGTTCTTTATCCGCAGTAAAAGCAATGGCGACAGCGGCCCTAAACAGGAAGCGCTGAAAGTAGGCAAACATTCTGCAGCATTTAACGATACAGTTACCAATATGCTTACAGCCTATTTAGATATGAAAGCGGCTTTTGTAGAAGCTGATTCTACCGCTGCAAAGGCTGCCTGCCGCAAAATGCTGGCGGTAACCGATAGTTTTAAACTGGCCGACCTGCAAAAAGATACGACTGATATCCTTGCTACAGCAGCCGACCACCTGATGAATATAAGAGCTAACGCACAAAGCCTGCTGGTACAAACCGATATTACCGAAATGCGCCAGGATTTCAGGATAGTGAGTGATTATGTTTACCCATTTTTAAAAACCATTAAACATGAAGGCAAAAAACTGTACTGGCAAAGTTGCCCGATGGCGTTTGGCAAAGACCAGACAGGCAATTGGATAAGCAGTACCAGTGAAATAGTGAACCCCTATCTCGGCAAAAATCACCCTGAATTTAAAGCCGGTATGCTGCATTGCGGGGAAGTGAAGGATAGTTTGCAGTAAGAGTGGAGAGTGGAGAGTTGAGAGTTGAGAGTGGAGAGTGGAGAGTGGAGAGTGGAGAGGTTGATAAATTAAAGGTTCGAGGGGTATTCAACGCCCAACGGTCAACGGTCAACGGTTATCGATAAAAAAAGTATCTGCATGAAGCGTTTGATAATTGTTCTTATCTTTTTGTATCCTGTACTACTGGCGGCGCAAACCAAATACACCCTTAGTGGCTATGTGAGAGATACGCTGAATGGTGAAACACTGATTGGTGCTACCATATCTGTACAGGGTCAGAGCAAGGGCATCAGCAGCAACCAGTATGGCTTTTACTCCATTACGCTTATGCCGGGCAAATACACCCTGGTATGTTCTTACGTAGGTTATGTGCCGCTGGTATTGGAGATTAATCTTACTGATAACCGGCAATTGAATTTTGACATACTGCACAAATCAACCACATCGCAGGAAGTGATTGTGAGCAGCAAGCGAAGAGATGCCAATGTAAAAAATGCACAGATGGGCCGCTTCAGTCTGTCGCAGGAGCAGATAAAAGCTGTACCTGCCTTTTTGGGTGAAGTGGATTTGTTAAAAACAATACAACTGCTGCCGGGTGTACGCAATGCAGGAGAAGGCAGCGCAGGCATTTATGTACGTGGGGGTGGCCCCGACCAGAACCTGATTATGCTGGACGATGCCGTAGTGTACAATACCGGTCACCTGTTCGGGTTTTTTTCCATATTTAATTCTGATGCCATTAAAAATACTACGCTGATAAAGGGCGGTATGCCGGCACAATATGGTGGCAGGCTCAGCAGTGTACTTGATATTTCGATGAAAGAGGGCAACAATAAAAAATTCCAGGTGGAAGGTGGTATTGGTCTGATTGCTTCACGCCTCTCCATACAGGGACCCATTAAAAAAGACAAGGCTTCCTTTATCATTTCTGCCCGCAGAACTTATATTGATGCGCTGGTAAAACCTGCCATCAAAAAGACCAGCCAGTTCTATGGCTCAGGCTATTATTTTTACGACCTGAATGCAAAAGTGAATTACCGTTTTTCAGAAAAAGACAGGCTGTACCTGAGCGGCTATTTTGGCCGTGATGTATTTGATTTTAACAACGGCCGCCGGTCGCTTAAAGTAAATATTCCCTGGGGCAATGCCACCGGCACCCTGCGCTGGAACCATGTATTCAACAAGCGGCTGTTTGCCAATACCACTGCGGTGTACAATGATTACAATTTTACTTTCAATGCTGCGCAAAATACCTTTGCGGTGAAACTGGCCTCGGGCATAAGAGATGTGAGCCTTAAACAGGATTTTGACCTTTACCCTTTTACCGGCCACAAAGTAAAGTTTGGCGGGCTGTATACTTATCACCGCTTTACGCCATCCGTAGTGAGCGGCCAGCAGGATTCTATCGTATTTAAACCCAATAATGCACAAATAAAGTTTTCGCATGAGGCCGCATTGTATATCCAGGATGATTGGGAAATAAACGACAAGCTGAAAATAAATGCAGGCATCCGTTACAGCATGTTTCAGCAGATTGGCGCTTACAAAATTTATAAAACTGATGCCAATGGCAACCGCTTAGACAGTACGGTGTATAAAAAGGGACAGCCAGTTAAAACTTATGGCGGCTTTGAACCACGTCTCACCATCCGCTATGCAATTAATGATGAAACATCCCTGAAAGGCTCGGTTACCCGCAACCTGCAGTACATTCATTTGGTAAGCAATTCAGGTACTACCCTGCCCACTGATATATGGGTGCCGAGTACGTACAAAGTAAAACCGCAGATAAGCTGGTTGTATGCAGCAGGGCTTTTTAAAAATTTTAAAGACAATATGTACGAAACCTCCATTGAAGTGTACTACAAAAACATGGAGAACCAGATTGAATACCAGGAAGGCTACACACCCAATACGCTTGAAGACACAGAAAACTTTTTTGCCTTTGGAAAAGGATGGAGTTATGGAACTGAACTTTTTGTTAACAAAACAAAGGGCAGGCTCACCGGCTGGATAGGCTATACGCTTAGCTGGACTTTTCGCAAATTTGCTCAACTGAATTTTGGCGATAAATATCCTGCCAAATACGACCGCCGGCATGATATGAGTGTGGTGGGCATTTATGAACTGAGTAAAAAATGGAAACTAAGCGGCACATTTGTATATGGCAGTGGCAATGCAGCCACCCTGCCGCAGCGTTTTTACATTGTGGGCGGTGTATTGTCGCAGGAATACAGCCGCATAAACGAATACAGGTTACCCTCTTATCACCGGCTGGATTTTGCAGCTACGCTTACACCCAAAAAGAACGAGCGCCGCAAATGGAAAACGGAATGGGTGTTCAGTATTTACAACGTGTACAGCCGCCAGAACCCCTACTTCATTTACTTTGACCAAACGGGCAGCCCCTTAGATGGTTCATTAAAGGTACAGGGCAAACAAGTGAGCATCTTCCCCATTATACCGGCAGTTACCTGGAACTTTAAGTTTTAGGATATTTAGGCAGGGGCATTTAATCAATCAGTTTGTTGACCTGCTCAGCAGGAGCTTATTGTTCAGCAGCCATATTTTGTTATTCCCGCCAAAAAATAAATCGGGGTGCCCATGATAATTTGTATCGCTGTTTAAAAGCTCATTTTTTACCTCAGTATCCAGCCAGTCAAAGTTAAAATCCTGTTTGGCTGATTGCTGTATGGGATAATCCCCCATCAAATATTTCTCGTTCAGTTGTGCAAAACTTGCTGAATCAAAATATAATATGGCTTCTACATAACTATCTGAAGGTCCGGGAACAGATATACGCTGGTTTTGCCCGGAATTGTCGAAAAATGAATACATGAATCTGGCACTATCAGGCTTAAAAATGGAAATATTTATCAACCTTGCAAGTTTAGCAGTATCAGTTGAAATAGTTACAGATTGATTGCCATTCACTACAGTATCTGCATCTTTATTCCCTGATGGTTGCAGGCATGAGGCCAGCACCAGCAACTGTACAAGTATGTAACTAATATTTCTCATCAAAAAAATTGTTAGCCTGATTTTAAAAAAAAACCCTTCGGTATTGCCGGATAGCTACATCAGCAACCGCTCTTTTAACTCACTCACCGCTTGCTGCCAATCCTCATATTCATCCGACTCCTGCCACAACTCTTTTAATTCAGAATTGTCCTGCCTGCTTACTACATCAATTGCCTGCAGGGCCCTGGCAATCAATTCAGGACTGATGCTGAGCCTGCTGAACACTTCTGTATCTTCCGGGTAAGCTGTACTCTTTTTGCCCTTTACTGCCGCAATTACTTCTGCTGCGGCCAATACAGCCGAACCATCATCCGATTCAATATAATCAGCAGTATCTGCAACGGCTTTAAATGTTTCTTCCAATGCATGCACAGATGGGTTCATACTAAAATCATATAACCAATCCAAAGCTGCGTCATTATCAAAATGCTCTATACTCCATGCGCCCATGATTACCAGTTTGTTGTTAAATGTACTAAGGTCTGCAATGTATAACTTTCCTGTAATTATTTCAACACCGCTTTTATTAATTCAAACAGCTTAAGATACCTCATACAAAAAAAACCGGCTCAACTGAACCGGTAATATTTTTATCGTACTAAGAAAATTTACATACCTGCACTCATCTTTTTTTGACGCAGGCTTGCGAGGGTAGGGTCCATTTCTATGGCCTTGTCGCACATTTGCTGCCCACGGTCGGTTTGTCCCTTCTTTTGAAAACAAAGACCGGCCTGGTAAAGTGCTTTACCATCGTTCTTATCCATTTCCATTAATTTCTGGCAAAAATCCAGCGACTTATCATACATTTTACGCTGGTAGTAAATTTCTGCAATATCCCTCAGTATGTCTTTATTACCCGGTTTTTTAGCATAAATATCCAGCAGTATTTTTTCGCCAGCTTCAAAGTTGCCGGTATAGATATGGCAATAACCCAGGTTTTCGTTAAAATCGGTACTTTTTGGATACCCATTTTCAGCCGCTTTGATAAACTGGTCAAGTGCATTTTTATAATCGTTCATATTGTAATACTGCAGACCCAATTCGTACATCCACACATTGCGTGTTTTATCAAGCTCAATTGCTTTTGTATAATATGGTATAGCACTTTTATATTCCTCCATTTCAAGGTAACTCCGGCCGATGGAATAATGAGCTTCTGCATCACCAGGATTTTTAGCTGCCACACCCTGTAAAGTTTTTACTGCGGCTGCATAATCTTCCAGTTCGTACTGGCTCTGGCCTATAATGCGGGCAGCATCAGTGCAGGATGGGCATTTTTGTGCAAACTCTATCGCTTTTTCGTATTGCCTGTAACTGTAATACAGTGTTGTAAGCTCTTTAGTAGCTTCTGCATTACCGGGTTCCATCTCATACACTTTGGTAAAATGGCCCTTGGCAATATCCGTACGCCGCATTTCCAGGTTAGTGTACCCATTCTGCAGGTAAGCATCCTTAAACTTTGGATTAAATTTTATGGCATTGTCAAAATACTTTGATGCTGTAAGCCAGCGTTTAGCATTTTTCTCTTCAGTACCTTTGCCGTAAAAATAGTTGGCACTATCTGACTGAGCAGATACGGAGAAGTTGGCGCATACAAGGATGGCCAGACCTAACAGGTTATTCATTGAATTTTAATTTATAGTTTCTTGAGGCAAAAACTATTCCAACTATTGGAATATTACCCCAGCTAACGCCGGAAGGTGGATATTTATTTCATATAAACCGGCCTTTTTATCCACCACCCGTACTCCCGGGTCTGGATTATACACATCCCCGGTTCCCCAATACTTTTTGTGATCGCTGTTAAAAACCTCCTTCCAGGCTGATTTTCCCTTAACTTCTACCTTCCAGTTACGCCTCACCACCGGGGTCATATTCAATACAATCAACATATCATCCTGCTTCTTTTTTCCTTTACGGCGGAAAACAATCACACTTTCGGCACGGTTACTAAGGTCAATCCATTCGAACCCGCCGGGAGAAAACTGCAACTGGTGCAATGCCGGCTGCGACACATACAGGTGGTTAAGGTCTTTTACACATTCCTGCAACATATTGTGACTGTCAAACTGCAGCAGTTCCCAGCTTAGTTCACTTTTATAATTCCACTCACCCGTTTGGCCAAATTCGTTGCCCATAAACAACAGCTTAGCGCCCGGGTGTGTGTACATATATGTGTACAGCAGGCGCAGGTTGGCAAATTTCTGCCACTCATCACCCGGCATTTTGTACAGCATGGGGCTTTTGCCATGCACCACTTCATCATGGCTAAGCGGCAGCATAAAATTTTCATCATTAAAATACATCATGCTGAAGGAGAACTTATCCTGGTGAAACTGCCGCATGATGGGATCCATCTTAAAGTAATCCAGTGTATCATGCATCCAGCCCATCATCCATTTCATACCAAAACCAAGCCCATCCATAAAAGTAGGCCGGCTTACTTTTGGCCAGTCGGTGGCTTCTTCTGCAATCATCTGCACATCCGGAAAATCCCTGTAAATGGTTTCATTCAGGTCTTTTATAAAAGCGATGGCTTCAATATTGCCATTGCCGCCAAACTCATTAGGCTCCCACTGCCCTTCCGTACGGGAATAATCAAGCCGCAGCATGGAACTCACAGCATCCACCCGTATCCCGTCAATATGAAATTTATCAAACCAGTACCTGGCACTGCTGATAAGAAATGATTTTACCTCTCCCCTTTTGTAATTAAAAATATAACTGTTCCAGTCAGGGTGATAGCCCTTGCGCATATCGGCATACTCGTATGTATGTGTACCATCAAACATAAACAGCCCGTGCATATCGTAAGGAAAATGCGAGGGTACCCAATCCAGCACCACACCTATATTTTCAGCATGAAAAGCATCAATCATAGCCATAAAGTCTTCCGGCGTACCAAACCTTGAAGTAGCAGCAAAATAACCGGTACCCTGGTAACCCCAGCTACCGTCAAATGGATGCTCCATTACCGGCATTAGTTCCACATGTGTAAAGCCCATCCCTTTTACATAAGGCACCAGCCGTTTGGTAATTTCCGCATAGCTGTTCAGGCTTTCCTCATCATCTTTTACCGGCCGCATCCAGCTTGCCAGGTGTACCTCATATACGCTCCAGGGTGCTGCCAGTGCATTGTGCTTCTTCCGCTTCTTCATCCACCCGTTAT
>JANMDL010000689.1:0-1526 GCA_031376295.1 Chitinophagales bacterium | reverse complement strand
CCCCGACATTCCCCTACTTCTTCTTAACTCCATCATATAAAACCACTTATTGACGAAAACAGTATTTTACCTGGTGTACCGCAGGAGGGGCTGGTAATTGCTAAAGACAGCACCAGGCAGCAGTATCCATAAAATTCAACGGGCATTATTTACATAAAACACCACTTGGGAGCAACATTTCCCGTAAGGGTGATAGTATGTGCTGGAAGTTGGGAAAGTGATACCTTTACTGCACAAAAAACTTATGTAAATCCGGACAGTCATATTGTTGTAAAATAATTTATTTTATGAACTGGCACAGATTAAGCATACCTGAAGTATTTGAATTGCTGGGTACAAACCAGCAGGGTTTAAGTACAGTGTTTGCAGAAGAAAAGCTGCTGCAGATTGGCCCCAATGAATTACAGGAAGGAAAAAAGAAAAGCATAGCCGGAATACTCCTTGCCCAGTTTAAAGATGTGATGATTTTGATTTTGCTGGCAGCAGCAATAATATCAGGCATCATTGGCGACCTTACTGATACTATTGTTATTCTTGTTATTGTTATTTTAAATGCCATAATAGGTTTTTTTCAGGAATACCGTGCCGAAAAAGCCATGCAGGCTTTAAAGCAAATGAGCATTACACAGGCAAGGGTGCTGCGGAACGGAGACATCAAATGGTTACCTGCTTCTGTGTTGGTACCGGGTGATGTGGTATTGCTGGAAGCAGGCAACGCCATACCTGCAGATGTACGGATTGTTGAATCAGTCAATTTAAAAATTGAAGAAGCTGCGTTAACCGGGGAATCCCATGCTATTGATAAAATCACCCATTCCCTTGAAGTGGATGATTTGCCATTGGGCGATAAAAAAAATATGGCATTCAAGGGCACGTTTGTTACTTATAGACGGGGAACTGCAGTAGTGATAGCAACCGGTATGCAGACTGAGCTGGGCCGGATTGCTAAAATGCTGCAGGAAGAAGAAACACTTACCCCATTACAGCAGCGGCTGGCTTCTTTCGGAAAAAAACTTTCCGTACTGGTTTTGTTCTTATGTATTTTATTTTTTGTGGCAGGATGGTTAAGGGGAGAAGATATTGTGAAAATGGTACTCACCAGTATTTCGCTGGCAGTGGCAGCCATACCGGAAGCACTGCCTGCCGTTATTACTATTTCTCTTGCGCTGGCTGCAAAAAGAATGATCCGCTTCAATAGTCTTATCAGGAAGTTGCCGGCAGTTGAAACTTTAGGCTCTGTTACCTATATCTGTACCGATAAAACAGGTACGCTTACCAAAAACAAAATGCATGTGGAAGATGTGTTTGTAAATGGAGCGTTGTATCAGCGAAATGCTTTGTCCGCTATCAGGCACCAGGAAGATGTAGCGTTATTGCTGCATGCTTTTGCACTCAACAATGATGCTGCTGTAGGGGCTGATAAAACGATAAAAGGCGACAGTACCGAAATTGCTTTGATGGAAGTAGCAATGGAACTGAACATTCAACCGGATATATGGCCCCGGCAGGCAGAAATTGCTTTTGAT
>JANMDL010000677.1:0-10126 GCA_031376295.1 Chitinophagales bacterium | reverse complement strand
CTGGCCGTGATGATCGAGAAGGAATTGCGAACCTACGCCCGCATTCCCCGATTCCGGGTGGTCTACGCGATGTCGTGCTTCTTTGGCGTTATTGTGTTTCTGCCGATGCTGCGCAGAGGCCAACAGGGCTTCTTTCGGGATAACGCGCTGCCCCTGATGTGCCTGTATGGCCTGATGATGCTGGGCAAAATGATAAAGAAGATGATTGCACAGGGTTGATACTGCTGGTTACCATAAGCGGAATTTATCTGCCCGGCCAAGGTGAATTATTGCAACAGTGTTATGGCATTGATAAAGTATGTTAATTTTGTATAATGTAATTATCGCAGGAAAAAATAGGATCTCTGTTTAAGTAATTATCATACATACAGTGCTGCTTCGCAGCTTTTATGTTGCCACCGAAAGCACTGAAACACAGAAAATACAAAAACCAGCGTTTCTGCGCTTTAGTGGTAATAGATCAGCTTGATTTTGCCGCAGAGGTGCTGAAGAACAGAAAATACAAAAATAGTGCTTCTGTGTTTCAGTGGCAATAGATAGTCATATTGAAACAGAAGCAATACCAACAAAAACGAGATATGCAAACAGCAGTATTAAGACCGGAACAACCAACAGATGAGCAATTGAGCCCTTTGCCATCAACAGTATCATTTGGGCCCTACCTCAAATACCTGGAGCAGCAGATGCAAAAGGCTGAAGGTACCAAGGCAGGCTTTTACCGTTTTATCATACGCAAGTTCAGGCAGCAAAAGGCACTCTGCTGGCCCATAACCGATCTGTCTATCCTGGCGCAGCATACCGATTTGATGGAGCTGGTGGAAACAACCATTTTCCCGCTTACACATGATGACGGTAACGACCTCTTTGCCCTTACGCCGCCTCTTACTTTTGAAATGTTTTATTATTCCGATGCCACCCGTAACCTGCTGGCTGATAAAGAAACAGGCTTTATAAAAGCCATTCATGGAAACTTTCCCATGGACTCGTTTAGAAAGCGCAAAGAAGCATTCCTGTACAACTATATTCTTGAGAAATTTTACAACATACCGCAGCAGGTTAATCTTACCATGGTATTTCCCGTGTGGGATGAGGAAACGGCCCTGACACGTTACTTTAATGTAAAGGTTGACCAGCGATTTACAGATATTATTTGCAGCGGCCCGCTGCCACCACTCGACCCCGGGCTGCTGCAGAAGATGCAGGAAAGCCCTTTTGATACCGAAGACATAAAAAAGCAATTGCCACTGGATAATTTTTCGCTGGAAGGATTTGCGGTATTGACAATTGAAGATGTTACTGCGCAGGAATCAATTGAACAGATTAAAAACACCATACTTGGTATACAGGAGCTGGATTACAGCGAAGTGTTTGATTATATTGCTGGCTCATTAAAAACATTACTTGGCGAAAACGAGCTGGAAGTGGGGCTGCTGCCTTTTTTGAGCGTAAACAACCGTTTTGTGATTGATGAAGAGAACAGCAGCAGGAGCATCATGATGAAAAGCGGTTGTGACCGCATGGCAGATGATAATTCGTACTGCCAGACGGCCGCACAGTACAAAAAGAATCCCGACCCTATTGTACTCAGCACCATTACAGAAGAAGTGGTAGGGGAGACGCCGTGGCTAAGCAGTTTATTTGAATCGGGTATAAGAGGCTACCTGCTGCTGCCTTTGTACACAAGGGCAAAAATTGTGGGGGTGCTTGAAATAGCAGCCAGGAAACCGGGATTGCTCACTACAGCTTTTATTGCAAAACTTGAACCGGCACAGGCATTGCTTGGCCAGGTGCTGCAGCACAGCATCGAAGTATTTGATAATAAGATTGAACAAACCATCAGGGAAAAATTCACCTCCCTGCAACCATCGGTGGAATGGAAGTTTGCCGATGTGGCCTGGGACTATATCCGCAACAAAGGAGCAGACAACCATACCAGTATCGGCAATGTGATTTTTGATGAAGTGTATCCTATTTATGGTGCGGTAGACATCCGCAACTCATCTGTAGAAAGAAATGCAGCGATACAGAAAGATCACCTGCGCCACCTGGAAATACTGCACACAGCCCTTAACGGCCTCAGCAGCCATGTACAGATTTCACTGCTGGAAGAAATGATTTTTAAATGCAGCAAATGGCGCAGCTCCATCAGCGAAGTGCTGAATGCCGAGGATGAAATAAAGATTACTGACTTTTTCGACAATGATGTAAAGCCATTGCTCAACCATTTCCGCAACTACCAGGGCGAAGTGTCCACCATTGTGCAGGAGTATTTCCGGCAGGCCGATCCGCAAAACGGCATAGTGCACCATTACCGCTCAGACTATGAACAATCGGTGGAGCTGATTAATACCACGCTGATAAAATACCTGGACAAGGAAAGGAAAACCCTGCAGAAATCCTATCCCAATTATTTTGAAAAATACAAGACAGACGGGATTGAATACAATATCTACATCGGCCAGTCTATTGCTCCTGATAAGCCCTTTGATGAACTGTACCTTAAAAACCTGCATCTCTGGCAATTGTCATCCATGGCTGAAATTACAAGGATCACACATACACTGCTGCCGCAAATGAAAATTCAGCTACACACCACACAGTTAATACTGATACACAGCAATTCCATTTCCATCAGCTTCCGCAGGGATGAGCGCCGCTTTGATGTAGAAGGGGCTTACAATATCCGCTACGAAATAATGAAGAAAAGGATAGACAAGGTACACATAAAAGAAACCGGCGAAAGGCTTACACAACCGGGCAAGATAGCGCTGGTGTACAGCAATCAGAAGGAAGCACAGGAATACATAAAGTACATAGAATACCTGCAGGAAAAACAATTGCTGGATACGAACCTTGAACACCTTGACCTGGAAGAAGTACAGGGCCTGCTTGGCTTGCGTGCCCTGCGGGTGGGTGTGCTGCAGCCAGCCTGAAACGGAAACCCGAAAATCACAAACTGGCGCATGACTATGTCCTGTGTAAAATATGTTACTGGTGTAACGATTTAAATTTAATGTCAATATATCTCTTTTTTAATTCGGTGCAATTCATTTAAAGCGCTGGTTGCTGCCGGTCAGCACGTGGCTCCGGCCGCAGGCTGGAGTCCGTCAGACCGAAGCAGCACCCCATAATGTTGATTTATGCAAAAGGTCTAATATACCACGGGCAGATTAGTAACAAGCGAACACAGTGCCGTAGCCCTGCGCTAGTTACTTAAAACTGAAAACCAAAAGCCACTACCGGCAAACCACCTTCAGAAGAATGGGCAAACGATGCAGTAATCACAAACCTTCTTAGCGGGGCAAACCACAAGCCGCCGCCATAGCCATGGTGCCATTTGCCCGACTGCTCGCCTTTTACCCAAACTCTTCCTACATCGCTGAACAGCAGCAGGCCGGTGCTGCCGGGAAACAAATAGCTTTTAAAGTCAGCCAGCTTGATGCGCAGCTCGGTATTGCTGTACAGCATTTTATCACCACCAAAGCGGTATTTTCTGAACCCACGCAGGTTTTCAGTACCACTTAAATACTGCGCCTGGAAAAATTCATATCCCCCATAATTGATGCCGCCGCCAATGCGGGTGGCAATTACCAGGTTGGCCTGCCTGCTGAAACTTGTAAACAGCGACAGGTCGGTATTCAACCGGGTATAATTTTTACTGGCACTGTTTAATCCGGCATTTACCTGCAGGCTGCTTTGCCAGTTGATGCCTCTTGAAGGCATTACCTTATTGTTGCGGTTATCAATACCAATGCTTACCATGCCACCAGCATACATTTTGTTTTTATATACACCTGGCGAATCAAGCCCGTTTAAATAAGGGAAGTTGATAAAACGGTTTTTATTATCATCCTTTTCAATAGAGTAAAACTGGAATGTAGGCCCGGCAGTGATAGTAACAGCCGCAGCAGGCTTAAAGCGCAGCAGCAGTGCAAAATCGCCCAGGTTAAAGCGGGTGCGGTAGTAATTTATTTTTTTACCATTGCTTTTGTCAAAAACTGATTCGTTACCCAGGGAAAAAAAGTTGGTTACATTGTTGGGCGATTTTACATCAGCATCAAACAGCAAAGCCCTTTTGCCGCTGGCGCTGTTGAGCTCCAGCCCGTATTTAAAGTTAAAGGCTTTGGTGGCCAATGCATGGGTGGCAGAAAATTTGTGCTGCGCCGCAAAGGGCTTTTTTCTAAAACCCTGTTTGGTGTATTTAACAGAAGCACCGAGGAACAGCCCGTCATCAGGATTAAAACTTGCCGAAAGAAATGGTGACAGGATGTTGTACTTGTAACTCAGCCTGTCTGAGTTGTTCACCTCCGGCTTATCAGAAAAGCGCTGCCGCACGGAGCCGCTGCCGCTAACCTTGTTTTGCTCAGCTGTTAAATCGTACACCACCGTTTTACCAGCCGCAGTAGCTGCATTATTTTCAAATACATCGCTGCCACCACCACCAATAATGCGCACTTTGATGGTATTGCCCCCGCTGCCGTGCAGCACAAACTGGTCATCACCCCCCAGTCCGTACAACCTTATCTCTTTGGTTTCATTTGCCAGGAACAGTCGCTGGTAAAGCCTTGCATTTGTGTCGCCACTCTTATTCACCTTATACACTTTTATCAATACGGAGCCATTCTCCAGCCGGGTAACATCAAACAATTCTTTTTTATCACTGCCGGTGATGCTTACTTCTTTTGCCAAAAAACGGGCATACTGCATGGCTTCCGCCACCAGGTAATTGCGCCGGGCCTTTAGCGTGGCAGCTATTTTTACACCAGAGTATTTATAAATTTCTTTGGGCTGCTGCTGCAATGCTTTTTCAATCTGGTCATCCGTCATGCGGCTTACCAGTAGTTCAGCCTGTTTTTTCCAGTCTTCCACAGTAAGTTCGGTTAAAAAGCTGCGGTCAAAATTTCTTGCAGCAAAATTGAAGGTGTTGATATTTTGCGATTTTTTGCGAAAGCCCTGCAGTTGCGGGGCGATCCACGGGCGGCTCACCATGCGGGGCAGCAACCCGGTGTTGATAAAAAAAACCTGGTCCCTGTCGCGGGGTACAGGGTAATACGTTTTACCCTTACCGCTATCTACACCGCCCCATTGCCACTGGTCCTCATGCCGGTCAAGATCCATCATGAACATATCCAGCAGCCTTGCCTGCAATACTGCTTGCTGGTTGATGCGGTTGTCATTGTCATCGTCTAACTTTTTCACCACCTTATCAGTACTGTAGCTTTTATCCAGCCCGGCATCCCTTTCTTCCAGCAGGCAGAGTGTGTTGGCAAAATCTGATTGATAAATACCAAGTGCAGGATCATTTGGTACATACACCAGCTCAGGCGTTGTATGCGGTACACCAGCCGCTTCTGCCAATGGCGGTACCGACAGTGCTGCATAAGGATAGGAAGAAGAAATGCCATCCTTTACAAGGTCCTTCGCAAAAGTTTCCCGAAACTCTTCGGGCAATGCTTTGTCTGGCGCTTTGTCAATAGAACGCAGCACATATTGCTTGCCAGCAGCATCTTCCAGCCGCAGGGACTTTGTCTGTTTACCACCGCCTCGTTTCAAAGGCTTGAGGCCACCTTTTTCTTTGGTAATGTCAATCACCCTTACCTTTATTTTTTCGCCCCACTCTTTGCGGTAATTGCTGCCCAGCAACCAGCGCTTCAGGCCGCCTGCAACATAATGTGAAGAAGCCGCTACCAGTACAGAATCAGGAAATATTGTTCTGGTATAACCTCCGGATATTTTTACAGCAGCTGGCAATTGCCGCAGTGCTGCAGCATACAATGGAGTATTGTTTTGCGGAGATGAAAAGGACAAATTGATATTGCCTTTATCTGATACATTGAGTGTGGCATAACCGGTTTTGGCAGCAGCAAACAATGACCCATTGCCTTTTTTTACCTGTGATGTTTTGCAGCCGGAGCCGCTTACAATGTACTGCTGGTTGTTTTGTTCTATCAACTGCAGGTTGTGTTCGTGGCCTGCTACCCGTATGCAGTAAGGGTGTGTGGTCAACACTTCATCCACCGACTGTATCATTTTTTTGTACACCGGGTTTTTTATATCCTGTATATTGCCAAACACACCCCTTACAATGGGGTAAATAGAACCCAGCACCGGTAAGGGGATGTACAGGTTATCACTGGCTTCCGTCAATGGAAAAATATGCTGCTTCAGCGTAAAATAGCCGCCATGTTTTCCATAAGTTTTAAAGGGATGATGTGCCGCAAAAATCAGCAGCTTATCCCTGTTCCTGTACACAATATCCTTCAGCGAAGTAAGCACCTGGTCCTCTGTTTTGCAGTCGCAGTCCGACTCCACACCCGGCCTGCCATTTTGCTGCAGCCACCACTGGCTGTCCATCATTACCAATGTTATATTATCTGCCAGCGGTATTTCCGTGGGGCCGGGGCAAGCGTCGGATGGCAGGAACTGTATGTTTTTATTCTGCAACGCTTCTATATAATCTTCTTCGTTTTTCAGTTGCTGTGCCCCGTTTGCCTTCCCATTTTTCCAGTCGTGGTTGCCGGGTATAAAAAAAGCTTTTCCTTTAAAATTTTCCAGCAGTTTTACCTGTGCATTCATCCTTTCTTCTGCTACGGCCCTGTTGCTGCTGCCCGGTGCAGGCATACCACTGTTGTAAATATTATCACCCAAAAAAATGATGCAGCTGCCCGAATCGGCCCGTTGCAGATCAGCCTTCAGCGCAGCAAAGTTTTTGTCACGCAGCCCCTTGTCGGGCTCACCGCAATCGCCAATTAAAAAGACAGTGTAATTGCTGTTTTTATTTTGCGCCGCACAAAAATTAACGGCACATAAAAAAGCGCTGCATAATACAAAAAATTTAAGCATACCATTCATTTAATAGCATTACTGAATAGTTTTTATAAAGCCCCTTGGCGGCACCAGGAAAATACCAATGTTGAAAAAAGCCGCATCCCTTAAATTGTTTTTAATAATAATTTCCTTGCGTGCCCTGGGCGAATTGGTCAGGTTGAAATTGAGGTTGTGACTCAGCCCGCCACTAATATTGAACCAAAGCCAGTTGTGAATCTCCTTTTCCAGCAGCAGCGATACACGCAGGTCGGCCCGGTGAAGATGCAGTTTATCGTAAGCGGTAAAACCAATATCATTGTTATTAAGCCCATAAGAGGCACCTGCCAGCTCTGCACCGGCATACCAGTAATTTTTTTTATTGGTGCTGTACCTGAACCGGATACTTTTGGGCAGCAGCAACTCAGCCGTCCATTTGTTGTTCAGGTTTTTGTTCCAGGAAAATACAGGGTAAAAAAGCGGGGCACCAAAAGAGTAGCCATACTCAAAGCCCACTGCATAAGAAAGACTCTCGTTTTTCTTCCACCCAATAAGTGGTGCAATGGTAGCCTTTAAAAAATTTCTGTCTGCAGGGTTCGATTTGCCATAGTCGCCATTAAGATCCAGGCTTACCCGCAGAATAAAATATTTATTGCCACGGGTTGGTTTTATAAAGTTGAGATTGGCGCCTATAGATTTAAGGCCCCTGTCCTCAAGGTTTTTATACAGTTGATAGGTATTGGTGGGCGCATTGGCAAAGTGAAATTCTTCCTGCGAATATTTAAAACCACCCGATATGGTAAGACCAGGTTTGTTGATAACAGGAAACCGGAGGCGAATGTCAACACGGTTGTTCTTATCCCTGTCGCTGCTGTTACCAAAGTTTCCCTGCTTAGCTGTGGAGCTGATGCGGTAAGAAGGCACATGCTCGAACCGGATGCTGAAAAACTTCAGCGGTTGCGGCCGCAATATGGCGGGACGGCAATAAGGGATGTTTTTTTTTGGAGCGGTCTGCTGGCCCATGCAGGTTACATGTGAACCTCCTAAAAATCCAATCATCAGTATTTTACTAAAATTCATCATTCAGGATATTATTTTATCAATCGTTCGGGGTTCATTGTTTAAATGGAAACACCAGCAAATCGGCCCTTTCATCACCCCCTTCATTGGAAATATACAAAGTGCCAGTATTGTCAAAGGCCATCCCTTCTGGCTGCTTGAAAAGAGAGACTTTCAGGTGATGCACACCCACCAGCTGAAACTGCCGTGTAAGTTCCACCAGCTTTTTATTAACAGCCGATACAATAAACCAGTTGCCACTCACAGGGTTAAGTGCCATGGCAGATGGCTTGAAAGCCTTGTCTTTTGTAATACCGCTGAGCGATATGGAGATATTGCGTACCATAGCAAAACTTCCCCCGCTTTCGGTAACGGCATATGCGCTGATGCTGGCTGTATTGCCATCGGCAGGGCAGTTCTTACACAGCACATATAAAGTATCACCTGCCACGGCCATGCTTTCGTACTCACCCTGAGGCAGCATATCTTTATAAACCGCCATACTATCGGCATTACTAATATTATACGGCGAAAAGCCCAAAATGGTTCCGTTGCTTTTAAGCACCACCCATTTGCCATGATAAAAAGCAAGGTCCTCATAATCACCACTTTTGGCAAACCTGGCTTTTGAGTAAGGCGTATTCTTTTTCAAGGGGTCAATACCAAACAGCAGCCCGTCTTCGTCGTTAATGCCATAAAGCGTATCATTTCCTTCCGGCCCAAAGCATATTCCTGAAATTTCAAGCAGCGCATCTGACAGGGGCGTTTTGGTGGGGTTGGTAAGATTGTACCTCTGCGGGCTTGTATAGCTTTTAACAGTATCATTGCAATTGCACAAGGCAACTGTAATAAAGGATAAAATCAATGGCGTTAATTTTTTTTTCATTGTACTGTAATGTAAAAAAATATTACCGAAATTATCTTAATTTGTGAGATATTAAATCTTTTGCAATGGAATTATTACCGGTACTGGAAGATATAGAATCCCATGTGAAAGGATTGTTTGACTCAAAAAACGATGAACGGTATTTATACCACAACCTTACGCATACACAGGAAGTGGTAAAAGCTGCCAAACAGATAGCCGACCATTATCACTTAAATGAGCAGGACTATTTTACAGTGGTGGCTGCCGCCTGGTTTCATGATACCGGTTATTTGTATGGCATAGTAAAGGGCCATGAGGAAAAAGGGGCGGCGCTGGCAGGGGCATATCTTGGCGAAAAGGGTGTTGACGCTGCTGTCACTACTCAGGTACAGTTCTGTATCAATGCTACAAAACTGCCACAGCAACCGGCCAACCACCTGGAGCAGATTGTTTGTGATGCTGACCTGTTTCACCTGGGTACAGAATCGTATAAGGAAAAATCGAAACTGCTGCGGCAGGAAATGGAACTGCTTTCAGGCGAAAAGCACAGCGGCGGGGAGTGGCGCATAGGCACCATTGAGTTTTTGAGGTCGCACCATTATCACACCACTTATGCACAGGTGCTGCTCAATGCCACCAAGCAGGATACCATTGACCGGTTAGAGAAAAAAGAAAAGAAACAGGAAGCGAAAAAGGAAAACAAAAAGCCGGAAAAAGATACTATTGAAGCAGCTGTGCCAGCCAAAGAAGGCAAACAGCCCAAGAGCGACCTTCCCACCCGTGGTATCGAAACCATGTTCAGGCTTACCTCTACCAATCACCTGGAGCTGAGCGCCATGGCCGACAGCAAGGCCAATATCATGATTTCGGTGAACTCCATCATCATTTCGGTTTTGCTGGGAGTAATGCTGCGGCGGCTGGAAGATTTCCCCAACCTTAAAATACCCACGGTCATCTTTCTTACAGTAAACGTGGCCACCATCATTTTTGCTATTCTGGCCACCCGGCCAAAAGTTACATCGGGCGTATTCAGCAGGGAGGACATTGAAAAGAAAAGGGCCAACCTGCTCTTCTTTGGCAATTTTTACAAAATGAAGCTGGAAGAATATGAATGGGGCATGAAGGAAATCATGAAAGACAAGGAGTTTTTGTACACCAATATGATACGTGACATCTATTATCTTGGAGCGGTGCTTGGCCGCAAATACAGGCTGCTGCGCATTTCTTACAATATTTTTATGTATGGAGTAATCATTGCGGTACTGGCATTTGCTGTGGCAGTCGTGTTTTTTTGTGGAAATAAAAAATAAAAATTTAAACCCAATTTTAAAAAAATGATTTTATCTGGGTCACAATTAAATATCGCCAGCAGATAGAATCAGCCAAAGAATAAAT
>JANMDL010000657.1:0-4454 GCA_031376295.1 Chitinophagales bacterium | reverse complement strand
ATTTGTTAAAATGAATAGACATGGCGACTGATATTTAGTTGACTAAAAATTACGAAATCTATTGATTATCGTCTCTATTCAACTTTGCGAAGTTTACTATCGCCGTCAGCGCCATGCCTTTTTACATAAAAACTTCGCCCGTATGCATCTTAAATTATTATAAACCAGCCAGCGAGACACAGCAGTTTGGTTATTAGCCATCCATCTTCCGTGTCCTGCTTGCGAAATATTTTTAGTATTGCAATTTATCCGGGCAGAGACACGGAAGCGAAATAGGCAGGCTGGCTTTAAAGAAAACTATTTCCACTGTTTAGAATATTCCGAACACTTATGGTGTCACGAATCGGAACTGTTTATTGCTGCGTGGTTCGTGAGTACACGAACTACGGCGAAGGGATTATTTTTAAAACCCATTCTAATTATCCCTCCACTTATCCCGCCTGAAAATGGCCAGAATGGCCGCAGTATCTTTATCAGCTACAGGTATCACCTTCATTTCATGCATCATGGTAAAGCCATCGGCCTGTATTACCTGGTTTTTACCATAGGCATTGGCCTCCACAGTGGCAAACACTTTGCATAGCTGCCGCTGCTTTATACTGTCCAATTCGGGGCTAAGGCTGTAGGCAATGCCGGGTACTTTGTTAATATAGTACATTTCAAACAATCCCTTAATAGTGGTATCACCCAAGTCTTTGTAACTATATAGTTCTTTTAAAGTATCGCTGCCATCAATTACATTTGATGTGCGGAATTTAACAACTTTATCATCAGAAAATATTTTGTAATTGAGTGGCAACTGCGAAGCCCACTCTTGCTCCCGTGCAGAATCTGCATTAACCTTAGCATCGTACACACCCCTGAACTCATCTGTATAGCTGCCGTACTTACTGCCCTTTGTAAATACTAAAGTGATATACTTCAGCTCCCTGTAAGCAGGTACTAATTTTTCATTAAAAGCCGAATCAAAATGATAAGATGATTTTATTATCATTTGATTATTGCAGGTATAAACATAAGCATACCCGGTATCATGGTGCATAAATACTGAGCGGTTACCTTCCATTTTATTTACTGGGAATAGTCGTAGTATTTTTACACAATTAATTGCAGAGGTGGGCAGATTATTACCGGGCTGGTGCTGCTGCTTACGCATGGCACAGCAGGCGATAAGCATAAGCAGGCTTGTACTGAAAATAAATTTTAACGGCATCATATATTTTTAAAAAGCAGCAGCAGTGCAATGCTATTTATACTGCACTGCTGCTAAGTTAGTTAAATAACACTACACTCATTAAGGTTTTGAGGCGGTTTCCATTTTTTGAAACTGCTCAAAGAACATATCCAGTTCTTTTCCGTTGGTAACCGGCACTGGCTCCATTTTAAGAGATATTATTCTGAACCGGTTGATATAGTCTGAGGCTTCCCCGGTATACTTTTTTGCAAGAAATTCCATCTTATAAAATTTGGAATCAAATAAAGAATCAAGCTTAGGAGAAATAGAATATTTTATACTTTTATAATCTTTATTAAAGTATAAATAAGCAGAATCAATATTACCATCCTGTTCTTTGGTATCATAAACATACATCACTTCATTTTTACCGCTTTGCAAATAACGAACGTATGAATTACTATTAAAATTCTGTTTGAGATTAAATGCTTTAAGTCCTCTTTTCTTTAATATTGAATCAGATTCCAGTTTTAACGCTTTGACATCATTTAAAGACTGGTACAAATACCCATAGTTCCGGTTTTTGCTAAATACAAAATATTCAAGTTTTGCTGTATCATAAAGCAATCTGTCATTTACTGAACCAATCTCCCTGCGCTGGAATTCATACATTATATAATCACCTGCATATATTACACCAACAACAACGGGTGTAGTATCTACCAATGCTGGCGAAATTGCATAGGGCATAATAAAAGTCAATTGAACTTTTGAATATGCTGGCGCTTTAACTGATTTACTTGTAATGCAACTTACATAACCAATAATTGTCAAATAAAAAATGGCAAGTTGAATTTTCATATTAATATGATGCTTAAATATACGTAATGATAGTCTACTTTTTATCTTTACCCATCAATACCCTGCAGCTATCCAGCAGGTGCAGCATGCGGTTGATATTACCGGTACTGTCTAAATTTATTTTTAACTTAAGGGCATTGGCAGGCACATATTTAAGGTGCTCATCAGCATCCCAGGTAAATTTATATGTGTTTTTTATAAAGTTGGCATAAGTGCTGAAGCCACTGTATTTTTTCCATCTTTCTTCAATAGCAGCCGGGTTGTAAATGGGGAAAATATCATCCACCCCTTCTGCCTTAAGCCCGTTTATTAAGCAAAACTGTGTACCAAATAGTTGCTGCTCATACTTGCTTATGAGATATCTATCAACAAAAAAAAGGATACCGGTTGATGGTAATTTTTTTGTACAATAAGCATGCAGTAGTATGGGCAAAAAATACTCTCTGTCAGCATTATTAATATGCTGCAGCACAAGTGTAAGGCCAGTTGACCGTACACCAATATCAGTAACACCCAGCCAGCCATAGCGGGCCACAAGCACCTTCATTTTTAGCACATTTATAGAATCGAGCCTTGTTTGCTCCTTTAAGTTACTAAAATACAACTTCATTTCTCCACCATAGCGGTAGCGCTGGTCGTCTAACAAAATACTGTCTATAGTGGGTAATAAAAATTTAAAACTGTCGGCCATTAATACTTTACTCATATCCGATTGCAAAAAAGCCGCATAATCAGGCTTGGGTTTAGGGGCTTGCTGCTTGGGCTTACAGGTGCTTGCGCCCAGCGCAATGGCGGCAAATAACAAATGACATTTCAATAATGTGTGCATGGGTTATTTTTACAAATATACTAAAATGAGTGCCTTGCTAATAAGCAAAGCACTCATTAAATTTAGTTCCAGTACTCGTAAGAATGTTTATATACTGTAAGGTATGCAATAATGGCGCTATTGGCAGGACCTTCCTGTGCAAGCAAAGCCTCAATGGCATTGTTTACTTTATTATACAACCTGTCTTTATAATCACCTGCTTTATCCATTGCAGCTACTTCTACCATAAAATTGGAAATATAGCTTTTAGAGTAATCGCTTACAAAGCTGATTTTACTCACGTCGCCATTAACCGATACAATAAAATTAGCATTGCTGATACCTTTTTCATATACCTGATTATTGGCATCAAAGGTTTTGTAATCGGCTAATAGCTGCTGCTGCTGCGCTGCAGTATATATGCCATAATTGTTTATTAACGAAAGCATCAGGTTATCGTGCTTAAGGTCTGCTGCTGTTACTGGCCTTCCTAATTGCAGCAACGTTGTAAGATTTTTATTATGTGCAATGCCAATACCTTCATAAGGATTGGTTGCAAGAATATATTTGCTTCCCAGCATGACAATACCATCATTTGAAGCTACTTGTCTATTTTGAAAGCCTGCATTCGCCGAAGCGGCAGCAGCTATAATACCTACTATGCCCCCATATACAACCGGATTAGCAAATTCAATTCCAGAAGGAATAAGCGCCTCCGCTGTTAACATTCCTGCTGCCGCATCAGCATGAGAAATCTCAACTATTGTACTCCAAAAATCAGATAAGCCCGGTTGATTATTTTGCTGGCATCCATTAACTAATAATAAACAGATTAAGCTTGGTATAAAAAGTAATTTTTTCATTTTTGTATTTTCAAATTGTTATCGGGAGTTATTAAATGAAGCGAGCCACAATACTCCCAAGCATTTGCGGCATGCCTTTATATATTTTTTTGAACTTGGTAAATTATTTAAAATCAGTCGGGCGGCGGCGGGTGGTAATACTTACCGCTAAGCAGGCCGCAGGTGCTTTTGGCTGGTAAGGGATATTGTAGCGATATAAAAACGAGCTTTATCAATTGTTGCGTTTTGGCTGGGTGTAAAGCTGCGTTATTGTTGTATGCCATACAATAGAAAACCCCTATATTTTCAGCCTTTTTTTCTACTGTTTTTGGTAGAAATTTCTACCATCCGGGGTAGAAATTTCTACAGGCAAAAGAGAATACAGTTAATTTTTTACTTTGGCTGTTGGGCTATTTTGCAGTGGTTTAACATTTTTTTAAGAAATAGCCTCACCCCCAGCCCTCTCCCCCTCAATACTTCGGGGCAGGCCGGGAGGGTGTTGCGAAGATTGAAGCGGAGATTGGCCTCACCTGCGATGCTGCGATTGTAGCCTCCGACCCGTCCCATCTTCGGATGGAGAAGGTATTGAGGAGAGCCTCACCCCAACCCCTCTCAATACTTTGGGGCAGGCAAGCGAGGGTGTTGCGGAGATTGGCCTCACCCCGTCCCTCTCCAAAAAGGGAGAGGGTGTTGCGGAGATTGGAACGAAGATTGGCACGAAGGGGTTGCTAAGGTCTACGTGATTGCCCTTCTCCCCCTGGGGAGAAGG
>JANMDL010000633.1:0-2483 GCA_031376295.1 Chitinophagales bacterium | reverse complement strand
GGTTCCTGTTCTCAAATCTATTTTACGCAGATAGTTCCACTTTACACCATTTTGTACCGAGTCTGTAACTGTATATGCCTGCTTATTTTCTGACTGGCTTTTTGCCACATTCGATGTGCAAATAAAAGCGGTCAACCCAATTGCAAAACGTAAATATTTTTTCATAATTTTTTTTATAGAAATTTTTAACATTAATTCTGGGTGTAAATTACTGCATTTACTCACCAGGCTAAATGAAGTTATCGTAAACATTGTGTGTTGTTTTTATGATTAAAATGTAACCAACACTAATTCTATTAAAACCTGGCAACTGTTTGTTCCAGTAATTTTAATTAGTTTGCACTAAGCGTATTTACAGCACCATTATTTGCTGCTGCGTTATCGCCACCACCGCTGATATTTACTGCCAGACTCTGGTTGGTACCATTGGGTGTTGTGCCTTTACGGGTTGCTGTAAAACCTAACTGTACAAAACCAAACTGTGGTAAGGTGATACCTACTTTTGATTGAGCTACAATGTTGGTACCATCATCACGGAAGTTCCAGTCGCCATTGGTATTGGGCGTTCCGCCATTTACGTTAGAAGTTGTGTTGCTGCCAGACTGAAATACATTGTTAAGTGTTAAACCTGGTACGGTAATATTCCAACCTGATAATTTTGGTATTGTTACGGTAATAGTGCCGTTTGAATTACCAATACCATTCTCAAGTACATCGGCTAAAAAATCTGTAGCCTGGTTGGCGGTAAATAAGGCATTGTCTATTTCAATTAATGGAGACAGATCTGTTCCCGCTATTGCACCGCCGCTACCTGCTGCATTCGGACGGTAATCAGGATTCAGAAAATCCCAGGCGTTTACCAATACATCGCAAGGCGTGGTTAGTATGCTGTTGGTGTTTGCTGCTGCATTTAAAAAGGCTGTTGTTGGCGCATCTTCGCCTGCTAATGCCAAACCTGCATATGAACCTGTCCAGGTGGTTGTAAAATCCATCGCTATGATGTTATTCCTAAACTGCAGTTGATTGGTTGCAAGGGTAACAGCATCTACAAGCAAACCTCTCCAGTTGCCTATAAAAATACTGTTGTGTATCTGCAATTCGGTATTTCTTCTTAAACGGGCTCCCCTTCTAAAATTGATTGAAGATGGCTGTACAACCGGGCCGGCATTGCTGCTGCAACGAAAACCGCCTATCTGAGTTACATTGAAAAATCTGGCTTTTGTTTTTGGGGTAGCAGTAGAACCTGCGGCATTGTTATCACTTTCAAAACCTTCTGAATTTGAAATATCAGAAAGCGCAGGATCTTTAACAATCAAAGCATACTGTACAAGACCGTTATAGCCATTATCGGTGTCAAGGTCATCATCAATATTTCTGTATGCCACCAGGTGTTTGCAATTTACTGATCCGCCAAACCACTCAAATGCATCATCATTTACAAAGGAAGTTTGTACATAATCAATTGTTGTTCCACTTCCTACTGAACCCAACGTTAAACCATTGATCTCATTATTGGCAGCAAATACAAAACCGCCATACTCTATACGTACATATTTTAAAGAACCTGAGTTATCATTGGCAATGGTACCACCATGAAAGTTATCAGGGTTAGTATTAGGTAAGCCCTCAATCAAAATATTAGTGCCTAAATTATGTATACCTCTGCCTAAAATAATAATACCACCCCAATCGCCAGGAGCCCTGGTGCCTATTGATTTGTTGGATGTAAATACAATGGGGTTACAAGGGGTACCATTGGCAATAACCTGTGCCCCTCTTGTTACAATCAACGATGAGTTCGCAATCAAATCATTACCACGGATAACTGTACCCGCTTCAATGGTAAGTGTTGCCAGACTATCAACATAAACAGGCCCGTCCAATCTGTACACATTGTTCTTTGTCCAGGTTTCGGTGCCGATAATGCCAGACTTATTTACTGTTGTGGCTCCGTAAAAACTGTTCTGTGGATCCCAGTTCGTCCAGTTGTCGGTCCACTGGGCTTGTGATGGATCAAAGGCACCACGGTAGGTGGTGGGGTCTTGTGCGTTAACCAGTACTGTTGCTAACAATAATACTGATAAGAGTGAAGAAAATTTCTTTTTCATTTTAATGTTTTTTGTTGTTTTAAATTTTGTTAAGTTTTGTTTGTTAGTTGGTTGATTTAAGTTTGATTTGTTTCAGTTTTTAAATTTTTTGTTAGTTATTAAATTGATTTATTTTGACGGTTTTGTTTTAGCCGGGGTTAATACTTTTAGAGGTAAGGAATTTTACATCTGCAAATAATCTTTTGTAGAAAGCAGTTATTTTATCATTGCTTTTAATTTTTATTCCTGTATAGTCAGATATTGGTTTAACAGCATTAAGTGTAGTAACAGGATGTTTTGTAAATTCTATGGTATGTGTTGTTGAGCCCGCAGGAGCAGGGATTTGTGAAGTGGAGTAGAAAATAAAAAATAAAAGCAGTGACATGGTTGAAACGT
>JANMDL010000068.1:0-10045 GCA_031376295.1 Chitinophagales bacterium | reverse complement strand
TTGATGAGTAATGAAGACGGCTATAAAGTAGCTGCTGCATACACTGCTATTGATAAAGCAGCCAAGGAATTGGGGAGTTCCTTATCTGCTCCCTTTATGACGCTTTCTTTTATGGCCCTGCTGGTAATACCGCATTTGAAACTGAGTGATAAGGGATTGTTTGATGGGGATAGTTTTACGTTTATTGCATAATGGCTAATACCACGCTAAATAAAAAAAGCCCCGCCGAAGCAGGACTTTAAAAATTCTTAACGTACTCCTCACCTTGCCCCCGGCGGACAATACTGCTTCAAATAAGTAGTAAACAGATTGCCCAGGTGCTTCCTTGTACCAGCTCCTTCATAAATACCATGCGACCTGTTGGGGTAAGCCATAAACTGAAATATTTTATTCTGCTTAATCAATTCATTCAGCAATACTTCTGCATTGGCATAGTGTACATTATCATCGCCGGTGCCATGTATGTACAGCAAATTGCCTTTCAGATTTTTTACATGAGTGATGGGTGAGCCGTTTACAAAGTCCTGCATATTTTCCTGCGGCAGTCCCATGTAGCGTTCCTGGTAAATATTGTCGTAAAACAACTGGTTGCCCACTGCCGCTACTGCTATACCGGTTTTAAAAATATCAGGGTACTGGCACAACAGGTTGAGTGTGGAGGAGCCGCCGCCACTCCAGCCCCATACCGCCACCCGGTCTTTGTCAAGCCAGGGTCGGTCGGCCAGCAGTTTTTTGGCCCCCATAGCAAAATCCCGTATATTGATAATGCCAATTTTACGGTAAATCGCTTTGCGCCATGCAGCACCTTTTAATGCAGGCGTACCCCGGTTGTCGATGGATACCTGGAAATAACCATCTGCACCCATATCGCCATCATACATATTATTTTCCTGGTTGCCATAGCTGTCGCCGGTAGTTGTAGCTGCAGGTTCACCATATACTGCAAACAAAACAGGATATTTTTTTGCCGGGTCAAATTTCTTCGGCTTGTTTATCCAGGCATCCAGTACAGTTCCATCTTCTGTGGTTATTTGTAAATATTCAATGCTGCTGTTTTGATCAGTTTTAATTGCAGCGGCAATACTTTTAGCAGCATTAACCGGTTTGTGATCTGGCAGGGTTATCCATTCGCTTACATTAGGGGTTTTATAATTGGAAAAACCATGCTCGGCATATTTTGCATTGGGCGAAATATTGTACTCATGCGTACCTGTCAGTGCTGCGGGCGACAGTAGTTCTTCTTTGGCTTTGCCATCCATTTTTATCCTGTAGAGATATAGTTGTGTGGCATTATTGGGCGATGCGGTAAAGTACACATAGTTGTTCAATTCATCAATACATTTGATGGTTTCAATATCATATTTGCCATTGGTTAAAAGCAGTTCTTTTTTCCCATCCCGGCTGATGCGGTAAATATGCCGCCAGCCATCTTTTTCGCTTACCCACAAAAATTCCAACCCTTTATTGATCCATTCCCATCCTGTGGGGTCATCATTGTTCCAGCGGTATTTACCCTCTACCCAGGCATCATCATTTTCAGCATAAAAAGTACGGCTGGTTCCGTCGTTCACATTGCAGTACATCAGTTTGCTCTCCTGCTGTTTTCTATCGAGTTGTTCTACAATTATCTCCTCAGTGCCTGCCCATTCCATTCGGGTAATATAATGCTGCTGCGGATCGCCTTCTATACCCATCCAGCGCAACACTCCATTTGCCAGCGACAAAACACCTATCCGCACAGGACTCGGCGGCTCTCCTACTTTTGGATATTCAACCGGGATAATTTTTGAATAGTTGGAATCGGTATTATTAATCATATAAAAATCCCTGATCTTATTGGCATCCACTTGCCAGAAAGCTATTTTGGTACCATCGGGACTCCAACGGAAGCCATCCCTACAGGCAAATTCTTCCTCATACACCCAATCAAAAGTGCCATTGATGAGTTTGCGGTTACCATCCCTGGTCAACTGAATAATTTTGCCGGTAGCCAGTTCCTCCCAAAAAATATTCTTTTCACTTACATAAGCTGCTTTTTTGCCATCAGGCGACAGCTTGGCAAACATGAGCGATTGTGAAGGGCGGCCCTTGCCCAATTGGCTTAGCTTACCAGTGGCTATTTCGTACACCCAGTAATCGCCCCGGGTATTGTAACGCCATACCCTGGCCGTATTGGTAAAAATCAGCAACTTACTGTTATCGGCAGAAAAAAAATATTTATTCAGCGTAAGCGCCTTATTGCCACCAGCCGGCGTTAATTGTTCTTTTTTAATCAGCACTGTTTCAATACCGGTTTTTGGGTCAATTTTTACAAGGCCTCCATTGGCGGGTTTGGTATACGCCATTCCATCGGCCATCCAGTAAAAAGGCTTGGGTTGAAACTGGGAAAATACCGAATGGCTGATTACTGCCAGACAAACAAAAAGCATTATTGATTTGTACATACGAAACTGCATACAATATTTTTTTAAGTCGCTAAAATTAAGCATTGCGTATATATCTGCCATAGTAAAATTAACTTTGTGCTAAATTTAACCCTCATGGATAAGGAAAAACTGCGGTTAGATAAGTATTTATGGGCCATAAGGCTGTTTAAAACCCGTACCCAGGCAGGAGAAGCCTGCGATAAGGGCAAGGTTAAATATAATGGAGCCAACGTAAAAGCAGCTAAAACAGTGGCTGTTAATGATGAATTTGAAGTGAAAACCGAAGCCAAAAAATGGTTGATAAAGGTTACCGGCTTGCTGCACACCCGCCAGCAATATACCGAGGCCATAAAATACTACTTAGATATTACCCCTGCTGAGGAAGTTGAGCGCCTGCAGTACCAGGCAGCAGCATTTAATACCGGCAAGCGGCTGAGCAAGCAAGGGCGGCCCACCAAAAAACAAAAAAGGGATCTGGATGGTTTTATGGAACCCTGAGCCGAAAAACAGCTACCTGCATTTTGTAAACATCCCGGTTACTGATAACCAGGGTTAAACCGCCGCAAGGCAATTTGAATGATGAAGATTGATATTATTACCGTGGTGCCGGATTTGTTAGACAGCCCCTTTGCACACTCTATTATGAAACGTGCAAGGGATAAGGGACTGCTTGAAGTTAACTGCATTAACCTGCGCAATTATGCCATCAACGAGCGTGGCCAGGTGGATGACTACCAGTTTGGTGGCGGTGCCGGCATGGTGCTGATGGCCGAGCCAATAGTAAATGCCATTGAAGACCTGCAGCGAACAACTATATATGATGAAGTGATTTACCTTACCCCTGATGGAAATATTTTTAACCAGAAAATGGCGAACAATCTTTCGCTTACAACCAACCTGCTGCTGCTTTGCGGACATTACAAGGGTATCGACCAGCGCATCCGTGACCATTTTGTTACCATGGAAGTATCTATTGGTGATTATGTATTGAGTGGCGGCGAGCTTGGTGCTGCCGTGATGGTGGATGCCATTGGCCGCCTGTTGCCGGGCGTACTGAGTGATGAAACTTCTGCATTGTTTGACTCCTTCCAGGACAACCTGCTGGCGCCACCTGTGTATAGCCGCCCTGAAGAATTCCGCAACTGGAAAGTACCCGACATACTGCTGAGCGGCAATCACAAACTGATTGAAGAATGGCGGCACGAGCAGAGTGTACAGCGAACGAAAGAGAGAAGGCCTGATTTGGGGCAGTAATGGGCTAAAAAAGGATGCTTACTATTAAATTTTGTATTTAACAACAGGAAAAACCCTGTTTTTTTCTAAGGAATTTTCCTGATTCTTGCCGAAAAAAAATGTTTTCGTGTTTGCTATGCAAAAAAATGAAAATTGGATAATAGCTTAGCGATATTAAATAATCATAAAATTATTTTATCGTGAAATCAATTAAAGCCCAACCTGCGTGTTTAGACAGTTGCATCATATTGCAGATACATTACATTTGTTATGCTTAAATTTTATTACGCAATACATCAAACAATATTATGAACACACAAAAACAATATGGTACACCTGGGCGCAGCCCGCCTTGGCAATAGCTTAATTTTGAACCAACAACATGGCGGAATATTTTACTTATCAAAACATAAGCTGCTTAATAGCGATATAAAAAAGCTGCAGAATAAGAAAGCAAAAATATTATTTCTTATTAAAAAATATCCCTAAGTTACTGTTAACAGCTATGTAACAAAAAAATGGTGTTCGCTTAATTATTTGCTCACTTGAAATCTGCAACATTTATAGTGAAAGAGCAAATGGCAAGGTGAACGCACCCGTAAGGGTGTGTTCCTTTCGCTGTACGTTGTCTTTCACGGGTGCGTTGCAGTACCTCAAGTGGCAATAGTAAACGAGATGGTTCACACCTATTTTTATTTATTAAACATCTTTCCCTGAACAGGGAAGTCAAACATTTAAAAAAATGAAAAAACAATTTAAACCCGCAGCCCTGTTACTGGCTGCCATTATCTCCACTTTCAGTATTATATCGGGCTGTAAAAAAAATACATTGCCAGCGGAATCGGATAATACACTTAATGCCCAAATTCAAAACGTAAAAACCTGGTTTGAAGGATTACCAACTGCCACAGCTACCGGGCAACGGGGCAGCTCAGTGAGCCGCAACAATATGCCGCCCGTAACGCTGCAATGGAGCAGTGCAAGGTACTTTGCCGGTGAGCGGGCCTATTTGGTGCCTGCCACCATACAGCCGGGCAGCAGCCAGGCTGCTGCTTACTTAGTAATTGCCGAAGATGCGCAGGGCAACCCTGAGCAGGCCAGCTACACCATGGTAATGCCCGATAAAAAGAAAATGAGTGCCGCCGCCATTAACAGCATCAATATGGTACCTGGCTTTTTGCAGGGCAGGCAGGTGCCTGCTGTATTTGAGGGGGCGCTGCTGCAGTTCAGCCGGGGTGGTGCAGCTTACAGTGGTGTGAATTATGCCAATGGGCAGGAAAAAGCAGGCCAGGCAAGCGGGTTGGCAGCAAAAAGAGCAACTGAAAACAATGCCACAGCTAACAGGGCACCCTGCACCGGTGAAAGAGTATGTACCGACTGGTACTGGCAAACCTGGGTAGATGGCAACCTTGTGGATGAGGAATACCTTTTTACCACTTGTGTGTGCGATGGGGATGTTGGCGGTGGCGGAATGGGTGATGACGAAGTAAATCCTTTACTTACACAATTTAATAATTATGTGCAATCTACTTCCAGCCCTGCAACTTTTAATGCACCTAATACTGTAGTAGGCCCAGACCCTATTACATTTTTTTTTAAGTGGACAGTAACCGAAGGCGCAATTGCTCCATGGTATATATATGCTAATGGCCAAATGGATTATTATCATAAGCATATGTACAACCTGCAATTAAACGCAACTGAGCATATTTACGATATTGTTGGGTATCAAACATTAACCACTTATTACACTGGAACTAATGTTGGAACCACTACTACATGGACTCAGCTTTCTGCAGTTGATCAGGTGTTAAACAACAACAGTTTGAGTGCCTATGGTACCACACATGTAACCGGCACAATCAAGCACAGGGCGAATTTTACTATTACTCTTCCTATTCTCGGTACTTATACACCGGAATCAATAGACGATGCAGATAATAGTTGCAAAACATACCCACGCTAATTACTTAAGTATGTATAAGTATTATAAATTAGGTTGTTTTTGTTTTATTGCTGCTATATTTTCATACAGTTGTCAACCCACTAAAACGGTATTTTATTCTTATAAAGTGGATAATTATGTAGCAGACATAAGTAAAACCATGCTAAGGACAGGCAGGTTAATATCTTGTGGTGACTACCTGATAGAGTTTAAAATGAAAATAAACATGAAATCTGAGACTGAAATGTATGATACTGGATCAAGATTAGTAAGTGCATCAATTAATTATGATACCATTGGGGTATATCTACTTGCCAACAGGCAATACTTTGAGTTTGACACTTTTGCAACAAGTGGCATTATGCTTAAAAAAGGACCTATTGCCGATAAGCAGTTTGGATTTAAGTTTGGCGAAGGCAAAAACACAGCTGATTTGACACAGCCTTATCTAAGCCTCCCGAAAGATACACTTATCAATAATATTTTTTGTTATTATGTGGATGTACTGGGAACCAAAGAATATCCGGTATCAGATACGATGGGCACGCAATTTCTTCTCATAAAAAACAGGCAATTAGCATCACTTTATAAGGCGTATGGCTTGACTTGTATGAACAATGACTACAGCATTGTAGGCATACACCAATACCATAAGCAAAAAAAAGAAGGCTTTTGGGAGGAACCAGCCGATTTGCGGCCAGTAACAGCCGCAGAAAGGGCCATATGCGAAAGCCTGATACAAAAAGCGGGTTTACCGCCTCCTAAGTAGTTTTTTCAAACTGTTCAGCTAAACGTGGCTGTGCTGCATAAGGCAGCCACGTTTTATTTTTGCCTTACCCAGGTTTTCGCCTCTTGGAACTTCAATTAAAAAATGTATTTCAGCAAAACCTAATAAATAAAACATAGGTAGTGTCGTAGCTGATAAATATACGGCAGCCAATATGGCTATACTCCGGCAGGATAAGTGGGCGAATAATCAGGACTAATTTTAAAAACAATTTTCTACTGATAGTTCAAGCATAAGAAAAGCCATGAAAAGTGAGGTCGGGCATGCCCCTGCCGCAAGGTGGGGGTATTTTTTACACTTTGGCAACATAATAAAAAAGCCTGCAATACAGCAGGCTTTTTTATTTACTTCGCACTTACTACGCCATTAGTGGTATGGGTGCAGCAGGCGTATCTTTTGTGCCGGGGGTACGCTTTGCCAGTAAATCGTGGTAGTATTTGCGTACTGTATTAATAACATCAAGGCTTTTATTATACTGGTCGGTATTTTGTGCTTTTGCCATGCTGAGTACATAGCCTGCGGCATCCTCATATACTGCCTTTACATCCTTGCGCATGGCAGTTACATCGTAGCTCTCCTTGCCTGATGCTTCCTGTGTACGGGCTGCAAACAGGGTTTTAAAAGCTGTATTGGTACTTGCCACCCTGGCCACCCATGGCTGCATTTTAAGCAACTCCACATGCGGCTTGTATTTGGCATCTCCCAAATCGGCCAATAAATTGTCAATACCGTTGCTTTCTTCTTCAAAATTCCATTTTTGAATACCCTTGTAAGAGTTAAAAAGCGTGGTAAGGCTTTCGTAAGCCGGCAACTCCCCTTCATTTTCCGACAGTTCATACACAGAGAGTAAGCGGGTAAGGGCGGTAAGGGCATCGTCCCGCTGCTTATCTGCCAATACTATCTTAGCTGTTTCGTCACTTTTGGTTATCTGCAGCATGGCCTTATCGTACCCCTCCATTCGGGTATGCAGTGCCTGCAGGTAATCGTTTAAAATCGTATCGGTAATAAAGCCATTGCCCAGCAAATTGATGTTGGTGCAAATGCTTTTGATGTGTTGTCCAAATTCTAACACGGTAAGCCTGGTCAGGCTGATGTTTTGTAACTGTTTCATTTTGTAGAGTTTAAATTATTAAAAACCAAAAATAAAAAACTATACAAAACTGAAATATACCTTAACAAAGTTTTAATAATTACTGCCAATAATACCATACGCAGCAAAAAATAAAGCTAAACGCACTGCGTTTGGGGCAAAGCTGATTGGATTGAGGCTAAACGCAATGCGTTTGGGGTAAAGCATGGTATAGTTTGCAATATTAACTAATCACTAAACTTTTTATTATGCCACACGATTTTTTTTCTACTGAATCCGGCCGCATTCCCGATGAGTCGAATGGACAGCTTGTACTCAAGGGTATTCATCACAAAGACGGGGATTTTTCAACCGGTGAACTTACTTATGATATCCAGGGCGGCATTACCGGCCTTGGCGACCCGATTACTGCCGATGCTGCTGCTGAAATGCTTGACAAATGGCAAACGGCAATACCTGATGCACAGGAAACCTATGTAGATTTTGGCAAAGAAACATTACTGTTTTTATTGTCGCAGGAAGGATGCGAAGGCATCAGGTTTTATTTCTGCAAAAACCACAACAACGCATTTTCACTGATATTGATTGGCCTTGATAAAGACAGCAGGGAAATCAATTGCGGCGAAATCGGTAATTACAGTAAAAAACAACCACTTATTGTAGAAGTTGGCGGTGGAGGGATAAAAGATGCTATTATACTGGATATCGAAAGCGCTGAACCTAAATGCTTACTATATAAATATTACGACTCCCAAAAAGGGAAACCCTGATAAAAGCCCATTCACCCTCACCAGGGGAATTAACAATATTTTCAATTTGTTAAACGGGGCTTTATAATCAAATGCGGCTATTTAGCTATATTGCGGTAGCCGCATTCATTTATTATAAAATAATACACTGAAACACATTTAATTTTATGTTTAATACTTACATCACATTGATGTTTATTACTTTTCTGCTGTCGGTTTACACCTGGAAGAAAATTGACAGTAAAGTCATCTATATCGCAATCGTTCTTTTGCTTGGGCTCATTACCGAATTTATTGTGCTGGTTTTAAAAGAACAGGAAATTGCTTATGAATTTGCATATCACATTTATATCCCGGTAGAATATACCCTTTTTGCACTTTTTTTCAGAACCAAAACAGCTAAAAAGAAAATTGACCGGTTTATACTTTATTCGATTCCGGTATATATTATCACAAGCGTTTTACTGTCGGCTTTCTTTTATCATTTTAAAGGATTACCCAGTCTGAATTTTAATATTGAGGGTTTTTTAATCATTATCTGGTCGGTATGGCTGCTTAATTCCTTTGACGAGTTCGAGGAAACTTCTATTTTTATGAAACCTACCCTATGGCTGTGTATGGGGCTGATTGTTTTTTATGCTGGTACTTTTATTTTCACAGGGTATTATACTTATTTAAAAAAAACCGACAAATTACTTGCCACTACATTAAACGGGTACATCAACAACGGGCTTAATATCTTTCTATACTTTACAATGTCAATCAGTTTCATATGCTCACAGAAAATAAAGAAATATTAATCACCATTATCCTGGGAGCCATACTATTCATTTTTCTTGTAATTGTAATTTTTATTTCCACCATCAAATATCAGAAAAAACAAAAAAACCACCTGCTCGAAAAACAGCAGTTACGTTCGGAGTTTGCCCAAACCCTGCTGCAGTCGCAATTAGAAATACAGGAGCAAACCCTGCAACGGGTAAGCTGGGAGTTGCACGACAACCTCGGCCAGGTGGCAAGCATCATCAAAATAAACCTGAATACCCTGCAATTGGCGGATACTGAAAAAGCCATTGAAAAAATCGAAAACACCAAAGACCTTACCCGCCAGTTGATACACGACATTAAAGCGCTGAGTGTAAGCCTTGGCAGCGACCGCCTGAAACAGGCAGGCCTGCCACGTGTGCTGCAAACAGAAGTGGACAGGCTGAATAAAACAGGTGAGTTTACAGCCATTTTTACCCAGGAGGGAATTATGCCCTTTATTGATGACGACAAAGCCGTTATCCTTTACCGTATGGCACAGGAGATTTTAAATAACATTGTAAAGCACAGCGGAGCAATAAATATAAAACTTGACCTTCATATTAAAGAAAATTTATTTACATTAGCGTTTACTGATGATGGTGCTGGTTTTGATGTTGCAGCAAAAATGGAAAGTGGCGGTGCAGGACTGAAAAACCTGCACAACAGGGCAAAATTGATAAATGCCGCACTTAACATTAGCAGCAACCCGGGAAAAGGCACTCAGACAAGCATTCAAACTACACTGTAAATAAATCTGCTTATGCCTGACCGGTTGACAAAATTGGCATTGATTGATGACCACAAACTGTTTCGCAAAGGAATGCGCAGCCTTATTGATATGGTGAGCAATAACAATTACCATATTATTTTTGAAGCGGATAACGGCAATGACCTCCAGAAAAAAATAAGCCGTACAAATGCCCCGGACATTGCACTGCTGGATATCAATATGCCCGGCATGGATGGGTTTGAAACAGTAAAATGGCTGACGGCCCACTATCCTAAAAT
>JANMDL010000548.1:0-1685 GCA_031376295.1 Chitinophagales bacterium | reverse complement strand
AGGACGCACCAAGGGGTGAGGCGTAATGGTGGTGACCACTGGTGCTGGATCGTTCACTGAAATAAATTGTTGCGGCCAAAAAGTTAGAGAAAAAACGTGCCAAAACACGAAATAAAAAAATAAAATCAGGCATCAGCAGCGGAGCTATCGATCCAACCAACCAACAGTCCAGAGTTGTACAACTACTGCACGACCGCAAGAGTCGTGCGCTCCAGAAAAAAGTCAAGCAACAGCATTATCACCGAGAAATATATATATATATATATATATTTCACTCACGTCGTGGTGCCATTGGATACCAGAGTTGACCCCTGCAAGTGCGAATCAGCATCGGTCCCATACGATCTGCCGTGTAATGTATCGGCGTCCGTGCTGTAGGCCAACGAATCGGCCGCCAATGACTTTTCGTCCTTGCCTGTCCCCCTCACGTGCTCTTTCAAAAAGGTCGCGAGTTCTTTGGAATCACCTTCTAGTACCCGGCGAAATTCGGCAAACGAAGAATCGGTGGAAGCCATGCTGCTCCTGCTGCTATTCGTGGTGGCCGCGGAATAGGAGAGACTACCGGCCGTGGCGCCGTCCTCGTCGTCACTACGACCACGGGCCTTTCGCGCTTCGCTATTGCCGCCCAAAGGAGCCGAGCTATCCTTGAACTCGTAAATGGTCGTCGTGGGAGTCGTAGTAGTCGTCGGGGTGGTGCTAGAGTGCTGTTTTGTCATCCGCTTGAATCTCAGCATGCTACTAAACATATATTGCCCCCCTTCGGATGCCGTCCGAGACCAACTTGATGAGTACAGCAGGGTTGTACGGTACACACCACTGTCAGCCCACCGACCAAACAAAATGTGACACAAGTGTTCCCACGAAAGAAAGAAAAGAAGGCTATCAAATTGTTTTTGGCTTTTGCCAACGAAAGAGAGAGACGGAGCGAGTCACACTCGGCCGGTCAAAACCTCAACGGATCCAACCAAACCCAGCGTTTTTCTTTCCGTCCCTTGGATCGGACCCCTCAAAAAACAGGAGTGATTTTTCACTCTTGCCCTTCCCCACACTACAATGGCTCGTCGGGACGGGGTACACTCCGTGCACGGTTTTTCCAGATATTTCAAAACCACTTCACTCCTGTGAAAATTGGACAATGCCTCGCTCCCGCCACATTCAACGGCCTATTTACAAAGTGTCACTAATACCGTTGCGCGCTCGTGAACGGAAAATCGTCGGCGGGCTCCTTCCGTGTGATTTGTCTACCACGAACGAATCATGTCTAAGAAGGCACAGCACACAGCCTACCGTACAATCATAGCAGCGCGACCACAAAATCATAGCACACTCCGAAAGATGGAGTTTCGTTGGATATTGTCATAGGTAGCAGCAAAAATGAGCACCAAACATTGCGACAATATTATTATTGCGAGACAGTCAAAATCAATTAAGGCTATTTTCCTATCACTGGACATAGCGTTGATGTACGAAAAGTCACTATAGGTTAATTAACGCTCTAATGACGGTCATGATCTTTTACGACATAAGATATAAATAGCTCTCACGACAGGCTCATGAATTCGCTGACAAAATTCCAGATGTAACCACAACAACCGCCCCGAAACAAGCCAAAAGGACTGCCAACGCCATGGATCCTGAGAAAGCAGACCACGACGATGACGACAAAAGGCGCATCCTTGAATTCG
>JANMDL010000063.1:0-11237 GCA_031376295.1 Chitinophagales bacterium | reverse complement strand
CGGATTGGCCAGCATTTCATAACCTACCATGAATTTTTTCACACTGGCACTGCGCAGTAAAGGCGGGTAAAAGTGCATGTGCCAATGCCATGCTTCATGCGCTCCATCATTCACCGGTGCCTGGTGCATACCAGCCGAATAAGGAAAAGAAACATTGAACAAGTTATCATACCGGATGGTGAGCTCCTTTAAAATACTGGCAAAAGATTTTTTTTCTTCCCCGGTAAATTGCAGGATGTTTTGGATATGACGCTTGCTTACAATCATGGTTTCATAAGGCCATACTGCCCAAAAAGGTACCAGGGCCACAAAATGTTCATTTTCTGAGATGATGCGTTCCTGCAATTGCAATTCCAGTTTCAGGTAATCGCTTAGTAAACTTGTTTGGTTGATATCATAGTACTGCTTTTGCTCCCTGGTTTCCTTAGCCAGCTCTAAAGGAATGGACGAAGATGCCCATATTTGCCCATGCGGATGAGGATTGCTGCATCCCATGATTTCACCTTTGTTTTCAAAAATCTGAATATACCTGATAGCCGGATTAGCGGCCAGCTCCCTGAATTCCTGCTGCCACAGTTCGATTACACTGATAATATCCGGCTCATCCATCATGGGTAAAGTGAGGCTGTGGTCGGGCGAAAAGCAAATCACCCTGCAAATGCCACTTTCACTTTTGGCCACAATCAAATTATCCCTATTTATTTCACCGGGTTTTGTTTCTTTTAACAAGGCAGAAAAATCATTCGTAAATACAAATGAGTTTTCATAAGCCGGGTTCACTGTTCCATCTGAGCGTTTATTACCGGGACATAAATTGCAGGTTGGTTCATAAGCAGGACGGTCATCACCGGGCAAATCCTCTACCTTACCCTGCCAGGGGCGTTTCATGCGATGTGGCGAAACCAAGATCCAATCGCCGGTTAAAATATTCTTCCTCGTATGAGGATGTTCCTGAAAATCAAACATATTACTCAATTATCGCTGTTCCGTTTTTAATGGTAGCCACATAATGCGTTAGAGGCAAACCCATTGCAGCACTGTAAGCAGGCTCAATGTTTGCCACCAGTTCTTCTATATAATCTTCCTTTACCAGGTTGATGGTGCAACCCCCAAAACCGCCACCCATCATCCGGCTGCCAAGTACCTTTTCGTTATGCCTTACCGCATCTACCAACCAATCCAATTCCTTACAACTCACTGCATACATTTTACTTAAACCATCATGTGCGGCAAACATCTTTTTACCTAAGGCAACAATATTGCCCTGCTGTAAATCTTCACACCCTGTTTCCAATCGTTGTATTTCCTGTACCACAAATCTTGCCCTTTTGTCTATCAATTCATCCTTGGGCAATACATATTTATCCAGCATTGGCTCAGTTACATTCCGCAAACTGTGTACATCGGGCACCTGCTCTTTGATCCACTCCACGGCCTGGACACATTCATTTCTCCTCGTATTGTACTCGGATGAGGCCAATGAATGCTTTACATTTGTATTGAGCAGCAGGATTTTGATGCCCTCCATTTTAAAAGGCACATATTCATACGCTAAAGACCGGCAGTCAAGTTTGATTACATGATTTTCCTTTCCCATCATGGAAGCAAACTGATCCATAATGCCACACATCACCGTTGCATATTCATGTTCGGCTTTTTGCGCCATTTTTACCATTTCAATCCTTTCCAATCCGGCATGCAGCAGTTCGTTCAATGCAAAAACCATTGCACATTCAACAGCCGCAGAGGAAGACAATCCTGCACCGATGGGTATATTGCTGGTGAGCATGGCGTTGAAGCCTTTTAAGGGAATACCTTTCTTTTTAAACTGGGCCGCTGCACCGAGCATATAATTGGGCCAGCTTATATCGCCAACAGGCTGTAATGCTTCCACCGATGTGGCAAATTTTTCATTCAAATCCAATGCTGTTAAATGAATTTGATCATCTTCCCTTACTGACACAGCGATATAAGCAGCTTTGTCAATGGCCGCAGGCAACACAAATCCTTCGTTGTAATCAGTATGCTCACCAATTATATTTACCCGCCCGGGAGACATCACTATCAACGGTTCTGATCCATACAAATCAAAAAAGCTTTTTTTTAAGGACTCAATTATCGCTGCTGCCATTACTTTTTTTAAAATTTATTAACATCACTTTACATCTTCACTTGTATTTACTGCTTCTGTTACTCCTCTTTTTATAACTGCCTTTATTTTTAACTTTCTAAAACATTGATACCCCTTGCGTCATCATTCCTTACTTTTATCTGCTGCATCTGTTACCAAACCCGGCTTGTAGGCTGGATTGGGCATTGGAAATTTTGCTTTATTGTCTGCAAGCCATTTTTCTAAAGTTTTTTTATATGCCATTGCCAAACTTTTATCAGAAGCTGCTATGTTCCGGCGCTCACCAATATCTTTGTTGAGGTTGTACAGCTCAATGCCTTTGTCCTCGTAATTCAAAATGAGCTTGTACCCATTTTTTAACATGGCAGCACCCGGCTTGCCACCCTGGTTGCTGTAATGCGGATAATGCCAAAATATGCTTCTGCTGAAACTCTTTTTTTCATTTGCCAGCAGGTCAACAATGTCTTTACCGTCAATATCTTTACTCATTACTGCTTTTTTATTGATGGCCTTATAGAGTGTCGTAAAAATATCAACTGAACTGACAGGCGTTTCGGATACCTGCCCTGCTTTGCTTATACCCCGCCATTTGATGATCAACGGCACCCTGATTCCGCCTTCATACAGCCAGCCTTTCCCTCCCCTTAATGAGCCGTTGGCAGTGGGACTTCCTTCGGCAGTGCTTAACCCTCCATTATCTGAAGTAAACACAATGATGGTATTATCGGTTAAACTCAGGCTGTCAAGTGTGCTGAGTATCCGGCCAATATTAACATCCATGTTTTCAATCATCGCTGCATACACAGCATTATCCTGTATCATTCGCTGTTTCCATCCTTTTTCAAATGCCATCCATGGCTCATCTTTTCTAAACCGGGCACTATCCGTCAAATGCAAAGCCTTCTTTTTGGCCTGGTATTTTTTTATCAAACCTGCGGGAGCCTGCATAGGATTATGCACTGCATACAATGAATACATTAGGAAAAAAGGTGCATTTTTATTTTCCGCTAAAAAAGATATACATTCATTGGTGAGCCTGTCGGTGAGGTATTCACCCTTCGGTCCATCGGTGAGCCTGGGATTATTATAAGGCGTAAAAAAACCACCGGTCGTATCATTTTTATACCCGGCAGGCGATCCTTTGCTGAAACCACCTTTATTGATTTGAAAGCCATTTGATTCTGGCCAATCTTTTTCCGCTTCGCCCAAATGCCATTTGCCGGCCAAAAAGGTTTTGTAATTATTTTTCAATGCTGCTTCTGCAATCGTTTCTTCTTCCATTGACAGGAAATAGTTAAACGGTTGCGCTATGAGTTTTTCAAATACTTCCCCTTTACCAGTGGACTGCCTGCCCTTTATCCAATCGGTAACCCCTGTTTTAACCGGGTACTTACCGGTGAGCAAACTGGCACGGGTTGGGCTGCATACCGGGCTGGAAGCATAACTGTTGGTAAATCGAATGCCCATAGCAGCCAGCCTGTCCAAATTTGGTGTTTCATAGAATGTACTACCATAGCACTGCAAATCAGCCCAGCCTAAATCGTCTGCCAGAATCAAAATGATATTTGGCTGCTTCGCAACAGGCTGTGCAAGGAGTAATTGCCCAAATATGGCAAAAAAGATTGTATATATAATTCGTTTACTCATTTTAAAATTATCAACACTACCTGAAACCATTCAAACATTATTGCTGCTGTTATCAACCCAATCATTTCTTTTACTATCCTTAGTTACTATCAATGGTATTCAGTTTTATTTTTTGTGCTGGCAACAGTCCTCCGGAAACATGCAGCGTTATCTCACCAGCGGCTGTACCAGGTTCAACAACCGCAACCATTTTTCCATTAAACACATGCATGTAACTTGAAACAAAGGCTGTTTGGTCAATGGCATTGCCATTGCAAAGCGCCCTTAACCGACCTACACCTTCTACTTTAAAAAATAAAAAATTATTGGCCCTGGGGCACAGGTTGCGTTGCTTATCCAGTATTTCAACCGTAACAAAAATCAAATCTTTGCCATCTGCTTTTACGGTATCCCTGTCGGCAGTTAGTTTTATTGAATGAGGAGCACCCGCTGTACGCATCACCTGCTCGGCAGCAGGTTTTCCATCAGCATCATAAGCAACTACTTTAATTTCCCCTGCTTGATATACCACATCTTTCCACATCATGCGGTAACGGTTGTATTTGCTGCGCTTGTCTTTTTGTTGTACACCCATGCTTTTGCCATTAACAAACAGCTCTGCTTTGGGATAATTGGTATAACAATAAACAGGAACATTCTGCCCTATCCTGTCGGGCCATGTCCAATGCGGCAGTAGGTGCAACATCGGTTGATCACTCCATTTACTTTGATAGAGGTAATACCGGTCTTTGGGAATACCGGCTAAATCCACCATTCCAAAATAAGAACTCCTGGCTGGCGTGCCTTCATTGTAAGGAGTAGGCTCACCCAGGTAATCAAAGCCCGTCCACACAAATTCTCCAGAAATAAACGCTAAGTCATCCTGTTTTTCAAATTCAGTATCCGGTGTGGTAGCCCATGGCGGGCATTCCATATCGTAACTGGAAACCTGATAATCGCTGTGCCATGGCTTTTTTGTTTCTACCACAGGAAATTTGTACTCACCCCTTGTGCTCACGGTGGAAGATGTTTCACTGCCGTAGATGGTAAACTGAGGATAAAGCTTGTGTTTTGCCGAATAATCATCCGGTTTATAATTAAAGCCTACCAAATCCACTTCGGCAGCCAGTCCATTTTTTATTGCGCCATTGTGGTTGTTAAACCCTGCTGATACAGGTCTGGTAGAATCAAGTTGATGACAAATTTGTGTTAGGTACCTTGCTGTTTCAAAACCAGTGGCCATGCCCTGCTCCCTGATTTCATTGCCAATGCTCCACATGATTACCGAAGGGTGATTCCGGTCTCTCCGAATCATGGCACTGATGTCTTTTTCGGCCCAGGCATCAAAAAATTCTCCGTAGCCATTGGTGTTTTTGCCATTTTCCCATTCATCAAATGCCTCTACCTGCACCAGCAAGCCCAGGCTGTCGCAAATGGCCAGCAGTTCGGGAGATGGCGGGTTGTGTGAAGTGCGGATGGCATTGCAGCCCATTTCCTTCATCATCACCAACTGCCGTTCTGTAGCACGGAAATTAACAGCAGCCCCAATGGGACCTAAGTCGTGGTGCAAACAAACACCTTTGAATTTCAACGATTGGCCATTCAAAAAGAAACCCTTGTCTTTATCAAAACGAAAGGTTCTGAAACCAAAAACGGTTTTGTATGCATCCGTTTCTCCTTTGTCGGTATACAATTTTGATATGGCCGTGTACAATACAGGCCTGTCCACACTCCAAAGCTGTGGCTTTTTTATTTTTACTGTTTGGTTAAAGAGTGTCTTTCTATCTTTTTTATTGTCTGAAGAAATGGAGCCTACTTTATTTCCTGCTGCATCAAAAATTTCAGTAACCAGTTTTATAACTGCCTGATTGTCTTCATTGGCATTGATCGTAGTTTTGATATTCACTTCGCCCATTTTTTCTGTAATGATTGGCGTAGTAATAAAAGTGCCCCACTGCGCAATATGGATGGGTGCGGTTTTCACCAATCGTACATTCCGGTATATGCCTGCCCCGGGATACCACCTGGAAGATTCTGGTTTGTTCTCCAGCCTTACTGACAGGATGTTTTCTTTACCAAACTGGATGAATTTTGTCAGCTCAAAAGCAAATGAGGAATAGCCATAGGGCCACTCACCAATATACACACCATTCAGGTAAATTTTTGAACGGCTCATGGCTCCATCAAATTCAATAAAAATGCGTTTGCCTTTATCTGCCATTGCAATGGGCAATAGTTTTCTGTACCAGCCGATGCCAAAGCAGGGCAAAGCGCCTGTTCGCCCGGTTCTTAATTGTACTTTTGTTTCGCCATCTTCAACCACCTGCACTTTCTGTTTGTCAATGTTCATGTCGAAGTTTTGCACTACTGCCCAATCATGCGGTACCACTACCCTTTGCCAGTCGGCATCATTTAGGTGCGCAAGTGTTGTGAGGCTGATATCATTATTGTAAAAACGCCAGCCCGTATCAAGCAGTTGAACACTACGCTCCTGTGCCGCCGTCTTAGTGCAACAACAAACCGTAAACAAGCCAATGATGTATAATACTTTGCGCATACTTTATTATTAATCTATTCCATGCTTAACCAATACCATAAAAAGCATCGGTTAATCCTCCACTATTTTGCTGAAGGCTGAAGTTTTGTAATCCCTCCCCATTTGAGCAACAGCCATCCCAGTGGATGCAAAAATGCGATGATCAAAAACCAGGAAGCATATCCATGGCCACGTACAAAATCTAAAACAGGCGATAATACTGTTTGAAAAGCATGGTCCAAAAAGCCCGCAGCTTTGGTGGATGGCCCTGATACCATTGCCGCAACAATCATGTTCATGATGATACCGCCTACTGTGCTGCCTGCAGCTACTATACTAAATACAGTGCCCAGGGAATGACCGGGCACAATATCAACAATGATTGAACTGAGATTGATTAACCAGGCCAAAGATGCCAGTACAACCGCCGCTGAAATAATCAGGGATAAATTCAAGCCCGTTACCTTACTTATGAATGGAGCAATTGGCATGATGCAGGCACAGAGGAGCATTACCTTCATCCTGCTTGATACCGGCAGGCTGCCTTTTTTAATAAATCTGCCGGAAAGCCAGCCGCCGAATAAGCTGCCTACACCTGCTGCTGCATAAATAACCCAGGTAATCGTTAGATCATTTTGTGACAAGTGCCGTTCTGATGATAAATATTTGGGAAACCAAAATTGAAAAAAATACCATACAGGATCTGTAATCAACCGGGCAAGCAGGAGCAACCAGGTGCCCCGGAATGTCAATACTTTTTTCCACGACCATGTTTGATTCTGTTCGCTGGCATTACCCTTCATGGTATCTCCATCTTCTTCAATGTATGCCAGCTCCTGTGGGGTAATGAGCTTGCTCTTTCGGGGTGTTCTGTACAACAAAAGCCAGGGCACAATCCAAAGCAGTCCGGCAAATCCCGTAATGATGAATGCCAATCGCCAACCAGTACCCTGCCCCAACCAGGTAGCTACCGCTGGCAATTTATCCGCATAAGCATAGGTTGCCAGTGGTATCACCACATAAGGTGCAATGGTGGCGCCAATGGTTGCCCCCATTGTATACAGCCCAATGGCAAAGGCCCTTTGCTTTGCCGGGAACCACTCCGATACCGCCTTCGAGGCAGCAGGCCAAATACCGGCTTCTCCTAACCCAAGCATAAAACGATAAGCACCCAGTGAGGTCATTCCTCTTGCCGCAGCCGTGAGCATATTTGACACCGACCACCAGATGACAAAAAAAAGTGTACCGGCCCTTGTTCCAACTTTGTCAACAATTCTGCCTGATATGATATAAGCAATGGTGTAAGCAACCAGGAATATATTTACGATATTGGCATAATCACCGTCAGTCATACCCAGGTCTTTCTGAATGGTAGGAGCCAACGCAGAAAGCGTTTGCCTGTCAATATAGTTGAGTACTGCTGCAGTAAACAACAGTCCAACAATCCACCAGCGCAACCCTTTAATTTTTTTTACCATTGTGCCCAATTGAAACAATTATTCTGTGTACATAACTTCATTTTGCCTGAACGCATATCGTTTATAAAGAATTATCGAAAATGACAAAACCGGCCTTGTTTTCTATTATTACCCGGCTATTCGGAACCGCCTTCCGGGTATTTATCTCCGTACTGCCTCCTGGTTTTATTTCGGGTACCGGCAGACTGGCAATTACTTTCCCACCTTCCATGATTTTTAAAACATGATTGCTGATGGTATAAGAAGGAAAGCCCCACTTGACTGTTATAACAACCTTGCTTTTTTGAACAACAACGGTAAGCGGCGACAGCTCTTTTTTGAAAGCATTGTACAATTCCCTGGGTTTACGGTTGGCATCTACCATTCCCCATGGCCTGTAACCGTCTTTATTGGTACCGGCAAAACGGCTGAGATAGTCATTAAAACTCCAGTAGGAGAATCCTATCACATAAGGATGCCTGTTGATTACATTGATTACCCCTTTTAAATGATCAATTCTTACCTGTTCATTTTTCACTTCATCAGACCGCATACCTGTTTCGCTGATAAAAATCGGCTTGTCCGGATATTTCGCATGCAAGGCAACGATGTTTTTTTCCAACCCTTCAACGGCAGAATAATTATTAAAGTTTAAAAAGTCGCAATACCTGAATGCATCGTGTGGCAACTTGAGGTTAGCAGGATTTACAGCGGTTCCAATGGCTACAAATGTCAGGAGCCTTGTTGTATCCAGCAACCTGTATTGTTCAAACTGGTCTCTTGTCCATTCATCGCCTTCCGGAGTCCAACTGGCATATTCATTACCTGTGCTGTAAGCCACAATGGAAGGACTATTCCAAAAGGCTTCCACCATTTCCTTCATTTGAGATTCAAAATCATCTTTCACCTGCTGGCTGGTCATTAATATAGGGCTTATTTGCCAGTTCGGCGTTTCGGCAACCAGCAAATAGCCATGCTCATCGGCCCATCTGTAAAAATGTTTGCTCACTGGTGTGTGATTCATTCTTGCAAAAATCATGTGGCCGTTTCGTTGCAATTCCATATCTGTCTTTGCAAGTGCTGCGGGCTCTGTTGAGCCATATACAGGATGATCCGAATGACGGTTACTGCCTGCCACTCTTATGGGCTGCCCGTTCAGCAGCAATTGCGTACCTGCTGCTTTAAACTCCCTTATGCCAAAATAAGTTTCGTATTCGTTGATGGTGCCCTTTGCCGATACAATGGCAGTAGCAACATCGTAAAGATTAGGATTGTCAAAATCCCAAAGCATTACTTCATTTGCAGGCAAATCGTATTGCTGAATAATCTTTTCAGTGGTAAATGCTTTTAGGGTAGTTGCGTTTTCCTGCATACCCATGCTGCTTACTTGCTGCCCTGATGTTCTGTTTGTGATTGTAGGCTTTACGGTAATGGCCACATTAGCCAGGGAGCGGTTCTCTACCCATGTGATGATTTTTACCCGGGCCTTACCGCTTTTTAAATCAGGGATGGATTCTATTTTCTGATTTTTGATATAAATTTTATCCGTAATCAGTAAGCTTACATCCCTTGTAATGCCGCCAAATTCATACCAGGGAAAAAACTGTGCCGATGGGATATCGCCCATTCTTGCACCGGGAACCGTTAATTCAGTCCAGGAATTATCCACCTCAACAGCAATGAAATTCACCTGATCATATTTGATGTGTTTGGTGATGTTTACCGTAAAAGGCGTATATCCTCCCACATGATAGGCAGCCAGCTCGCCATTGATGAAGATGCGGCATTTGTAAAAAACCGCTTCAAACCGCAGCCTGATTAATTTATCTTTTGCATCATCAGCTAATTTAAATGCCTTTCTGTACCAGCCCTTGCCAACAAAATTATAGCGTATATCGGTACTCCAGCAATGCGGCACTGTTACCTTATCAAAGCGCTCCGGCGAATAGCTGCTGTCTTTTTCACTGTACTTCCATGGCTGGTCCCAGCCCATTGCCTCGCCACGGGATAAAGGATCCAAAGCAAAACTCCATTCACCATTCATGGAAATTTCCTGCGCCTTTGCAGTAAGCGCTGCAGCAACAGTAATGAGCAATAATATGAGCCGGTTCAGTTTCATGCTGATGATTAATAACATCTTACTTCAAACAGCGACACGGGTGCCGTACCGTCTGAGTTAGAAATTTTGATTTTTAATTCCGTTACAGTGGCCGGTTTATCAAATTGGATGGTACGGTGTGCCAGATAGTTTCCTGAAATTTCACCAATCAACTCATCGTTGCAATTATATACCTGCACTGCATCTGCACAAAAGGGCATTTTCGCCTCCGGGTTTAGTAACAGTACTGATTCTAACGGATGGTCATCATCCGCATCAAAAAACAATTCCACTTTACTTACCGATTGCACTTCTGCCCAAACAATTTTTATTTTAGCATTGCGGTTGTCGTAATCAGCCACCCATGCATTGGTGCTGCTCACAGGCCTTTGTATTCCGTTTCGCAAGTGCTCCGGCGAAAATGCCTGCAATGCCGGTTCAATTTTCATGGCTATATTTTTGCCACCGGGTCTTCGTTGCGGGCACCAAAACTCAAATGCCTCCACGCCAATATCACCTGTTGGTTCCTGCTTTCCGAAATTGGAAACCGCTGGATTAACTGCATTGTAAACAGCTACCAGGCCGGTAATTCTCTTTTCGCTTACTGCCAGCTCCACATCAGCATTGCTCATAAAACAGATAAATGCATACTGCTCTTCATCAAATACATGGTAAAAGTCAATGGAATATTCATTTGCCCCGGGTGCTATCATCAACTCCTTAGCGGCAATGGTTACATCAGGCGTATGATTAAATGATTTACTGCTTACCCTTAATTCAACTGAAAGTAAAGTTTGATTTTCTGATTTTGCCCAAAACCGTATTGTTGGCATTTTATGCCTGCCCACCGGCAGCATTTGGGCTGTTGAATATTTCAGTTGCTGCCATTCCCCCGATTGCGGAATTTCAGCAAGTGATAAAGTTGAGGTGGCTTCGATGCGGATGGCTTTTTGCACAAGGTCATTGGGGTCGCTTAAATGCAACCCGGGAATATGCTGGCCGGTTTTCATCAGTTCGGTTTGCAATTCGCCGATATATTGCTCACCAATATTTTTGGGAAGTGTATTGTGTTTTTTGCACAAAGCAGCTGCAATGGCCACTGCCTGGCCGCCATGTGCGCAGGTAGCCATTACCCGGGTAGAACCAAAAGCCACATGCGATGCACTGATGATGCGCCCTGCGAGGAAGAGATTGCTGATATTGCGGCTGTAGTAGCAGCGGTAAGGAATGCCATAAATGCCTTTTGAATGCCACTGGTTGCAGCCTTTCAATTTGCTGAACACACCATCAGCCGGGTGAAGATCCACACTCCATCCGCCAAATGCCACTGCATCTTCAAAGAACGTTTGTTCAATAACGTCCTGTTGCTTTATAATATAATCACCCTCA
>JANMDL010000530.1:0-8976 GCA_031376295.1 Chitinophagales bacterium | reverse complement strand
TGTATCAGTAGGCACATCGGTGCGCCAGCGTATAGTGATGGAATCCTGCGTACCCATCTGCAGGTAAGGCCCGCGGGTAAGTGATGCAGTGGTGAGTGCTACCAGTTCCATATCAATTGTTTTATCACTGCTGGCTGCACTGCTTTGGTGTATTTCTACCGCAATGGTATTGGTGCCGGCACTAAAGGCCGATGGCGGCAATATGGCCGCAAGCTCCCCGTTGCCATCATCACCAGCGCCACTGGCTGCAGCATCATACACAGCACCAGCACTAAGGTTGTCAATAAATACCTGTACCCCGTTTACATACACAATAATGCCATCATCCCTTTTAACACTCAGTTTAAAACTGGTATAAGCCAATGGATTACTGATGGTAACCTGCTTGCGGAAATAAGTGGTAATGAATTTTGTGCCGCAGGCACTTACAGGCGTACAACCTGCATTCAGTACTGTATTTTCGTCGCCATCGCCATACCCCAGTTCGGATGTGCCGCTTGCCCAGGCTGCATCATTAAAACCAGGAGCCTGCCATGCCGTTCCCTGGTTGCTGCCATCATCCAGGTATTTCCATACTGAACCAGGGATACTGGTGGATGCAGCAAAGTTGACAAGTGTATCGTTTGCAAGCAGTTGTGGGCAGGCACATAATCCTGTAACTACTAACAGGTATTGTGGCAGCCATTGTATAAAAAAATGCTTCATGGAAGTATTAGTAATAATTAATAAAATCAGGTTTGGCAGGTAAAGGGTAAGGAAGTAAGCTTTCCATTTACAGGAACCTTATTTTATTTGGGCATATATATAAAAGCATTTTAAGGATTACACCGGCTGCATAAGCTTTAAAGACTAACGCAGCCTGCCCCCCTACTGAAACACCGTATCACTCACCCCCTTATTAATACTGTATGAGCTGAAAGTAATTTCTGCTGTTCCTTTTTTATTCTTTTCCTTATCGGCAGGCTTGGGTGTGTTGTTGCCATCATCAAAATCGAAAGTAACACCCTTGGGCAGTTTGTAATCTTTGGTGTTAAAGGTAAACAGTACTTTGTCGGGCAGGCCGTAAGCCATGTATTTGCCATAAGTCATTTCCAGCTCGTAGGTACCATTATCACGGGTAGTGGTTTTGGCCTTTTTTATCACTAAGTTCACAGGGTCGATGTATAGCGTGGAAAGCACCACAGGAGCATTGTCATCCGCAGGCAGCAGCTTTACCACTTTTACCGCCACCCCACCAATTTTATCAGTACCGGCATCCAGCACCGAATAATTATCGCCGCCCACAATATTATTAAGATTGATGCTTACCGCACCTTTCGGCACAAAAGAAATACCTTTTTCACTTTTAATTTTGAGCTTGTTCGGCTTTTTAAAATATACTTTTACATCCGATACAGGTACTTTTAAAAATGACACATTTGTCTTCATTTTTGCGGCTGCTTCGTAATCGTTTACAGTTTCTATTTTTGCTTTTACTTTTTTTACCAATTCGTTAATGTCCTGTGCCTGCAGCGCAACCGGGGCAAAGCAGATCATAATAACGGGTATCAACATTTTTTTCATCGCAATATCATTTAACTTAAAATATCTTTTCTTCTGAACACCAGTATGGAAGCCGACAGCAGCACTGCAATATTCGCAAAAAGTTTATACAGGCTGTTGCGTATAGCGGGCCAGTTTTCTAAGCTGCCTTTAATGGGCTGGTTATCTTCATCCACCTTAATATAAAAAAAGCCCTTCCACCCCACCAGGTCGGAGGTAAAGAGCCAGGGCTTTACATTTTTATCAATAATGGGTACATTGATGTTGGAAATAACGGTACACACAATTACAATGCTAACGCTGGCTACAATGGGGCCAATAGAGTTTTCAGCAAAAATAGAGAGAAACAATGCCAGTGCAGCTATCACCGTAAGCGCTACCGTGGCAAAGGCAAAAGCAGCAGCGTAGCGCCACAATATATCATCCTGCTTTATCATCATTATCAGCGACTCCTCCCCTTTTACCCTGAAAAGTATCATATCATCCACCCCAAATATCAATATGCTGAGCAGCAGGGCACTCACAGCCATCCACAGCAGCAGCAATACAGTAAACACCACCGCTGCCAAAAATTTTACCAGTATCAGTTGTGTGCGGCTGATGGGTTTTGAAATAAGCAACCGCAGTGTACCCATGTTGGCTTCGCCAGAAATAGAATCACCGGCTATCAACGCTACTAATATCGGTACCTGTATTAAAAGTGTGTTTAAAATAATGTAACACATAAAATAGCCGTTGATGGCCTTGCTTTTATCCAGCTCAAACTCCGAGCCTGCGCTTTGCAGCATCATATCCACATAACTCTTACCATCCATCTTAAACGCAAACTGAAATACCAGGCACAATGCTGTAATTACGGCAAACGCTATATAGGTACGTGGGCGGCGTGATATTTTAAACAGTTCAATTTGTAACAGCTTCCACATACTGGCCGGGGGTTGTGAGTGATAAAAAATAATCTTCTAAAGAGTGCCTGGGCTGTACCGACAGCAATTGTATGCCTGCCGATACCATGGCAGTGGTTAATTCCGGTATATCGCTTTTATCTATTTGTATTTTAATAATGGGTGCTGTTGCTTGTACGCTGTGCGACCATTTTGATTGCTGCAGAAAAGCAACCGCATGGGCATTATTGGTTGTTTCCAATTGCAGAATGGTTTTGGCAGGATCCAGTAAATCGGCCACATTACCCTCTACTACTTTTGTGCCATTGTTGATGATGAGCATACGGCTGGCCACCAGTTCTATTTCGCTCAGCAGGTGCGATGATACAATCACCGTTTTACCCATTTCCCGGCTCATGCGCAGTATCAGGTGGCGCATATCGGCAATACCCTGCGGATCGAGGCCATTGGTGGGTTCATCTAAAATTACCAGGCGGGGATTGTGTACCAATGCTACCGCAATACCCAACCGCTGCTTCATGCCCTGGCTGAATGTTTTTACCTTACTGTGCGCCCTCCCGGCAAGCTGTACCATTTCCAACTGTGCCATCAGTTGCTGTTTGCTCACCTTTGCACCGCTCATTTTAGCAAAAATGGCTAAGTTGTGATAAGCCGAAAGGTATTTGTACAAATCTGGCCGCTCAATTACGGCGCCTATTTCTTTTAAAATTTCGCTGCGGTGGGTGTTTAAGTTTTTACCAAAAATGCGGATATCACCTGCATCGGGCCTTACCAGCGTAAGCAGCATACGTATACTGGTGGATTTACCCGCCCCGTTCTGACCCAAAAAGCCATACACATCACCCTCGTTTACCGAAAATGACAGGTTATTTACGGCTGTGAGCCCAGAAAACTTTTTGCTTAAATTATTAACGGATACTACCTGGTTCATTTGCATGGCAAAGGTATAACAAGCCGCTTTGATTAATGTTTATAAAAACACAAATAATACCGTACACATTATATAAATGCACCAATTGATTGTTTTTCGGGAGCCGATAGGCAGGCCTTTGTTACGGTTAAACTTACCAAGCCTGCGGTAAGCCTTTGTGCCTACCGGGCTTGCAGGCAGTGGCTGCCTCCCCCATTGGCGCCGGACTCCTGTCCGGTGACGAGCCGTTACTATACCTCAATACCCTAAACACATTAAAAAGCTGAGGATACTGGCAGCAATAACAGGCACTGCAAAAGTTCAGTTTTCCCTCCTGGTGGGTCGCCGCAACCCTGCAACAACGTTTCCCGGCTTCAGGAAATGCTGCCGCAGGGGTGCGACACGCTTTCCCGGCTTCAGGAAATGCCGCCGCAGGGGTGCAGCAAGCTTTACAGAACAAATTATTCCATGCCGTTGGATGCAGCGCTGGAACATTTGGAAAAACTTGTCTGTTGCACCCCTGCGGCAAGCTTTCCCATACAAATAATTCCATGCTGTTGGATACAGGGCTGGAATATTTGGAAAAAATTGCCTGTCGCAGGGGTGCGGCATGCTTTCCCGTGGAAATAATTGCCTGCTGTTGGGCTGGGGGTGAGAAGCCTCACCCCGGCCCTCTCCCGCCGGAGAGGGTGCCCCGAAGAAGGTAGCGAAGATGGGTGCAAAAGGCTTCGCTGCGGTCTTCTTTCTGCTCTTCGCTGCAATCTTTGCTGTTGTCTCTTCCCCGGCCTGCCCCGAAGTATTGAAGGGGAGAGGGGAATAAGGGGTGAGTCGAAAATAAACTTGGTCATCTCATTCCATTAATCGTATATTTGCGATATAATATTAAAGCAACAGCGGGCAACCGCTTTTTTTAAGCAGACAATCATCGTAAATTAACGATAAATGGCAGTTCACAAAAAAGAAGAGTTTACACAAAAGGAGCAGGAACTGGCAGAGTTTGCCAAGGCCATGGCGCACCCGGCACGCATTGCCATATTAAAAGTGCTGGCCACCCGCAATGAATGTATCTGCGGCGAAATAGTGGATGTGCTGCCACTGGCACAAAGCACCGTGAGCCAGCATTTGAAAGAATTAAAAAACGCAGGATTGATTGACGGTACGGTGGATGGCCCACGCAGTTGCTACTGCATCAACTGGAAGGCTTTTGAAAAATTCTTTGCCGAATTCAGCGGGTTGTTTACTTCGCTGAAGATAAAGAATGAGAAGGCTTGCTGCTGAGGGTGTTAGCCAATCTTGATTTACTCAGAAAATGGGCTTTTCAAATTGTCGTTCATCTTCGCTTCGTTCTTCGCTCCGATATAGAATTACTGAATTTGAGTTTACAGTAGTACAAAAGCTTAATCATAGCTGCTTCCCGAAATCGGGCTGTATTCGATTTCGGGGCTCTTTTTTGGTTCTTTTTGGAGAAGCAAAAAGAACAATAAACACAGGAGGCAGGCCGGGATAAGTTACTGAGTTTTCAAATTTATTGCCGCAGAATTATGACAGTAAAGGAAGGTTATTTAATGCAGTTGCTTGTTCCTCAATGGTATGCCGATGAAAGGATTGTGACACAACGATGATGCCATAAAAACAAATGCTGGTATCAAAAAATGTAAAGTATTTAATAACAAATAAAAAGTAAAGCCATGAACAATGAACTTGAATTAAAGGCGCTGGTAAAAGAAAAGTACAGCGCCATTGCCCATCAACCTAAAGACCAGAATGCTGCCAGTTGCTGCGGCGCTACATCTGCCTGTTGCGGGGATGAAGTGTACAACATTATGGCCGACGACTACACAAAACTCGACGGCTATAACCCCGATGCCGACCTGGGCCTCGGCTGCGGACTGCCAACCGAGTTTGCAAAAATTAGTGCAGGCAATACAGTGATTGACCTCGGCAGTGGTGCCGGCAACGATGCCTTTATTGCCCGCCGCATTGTGGGTGATAGTGGTAAAGTACTGGGCATAGATTTTACCGAAGCGATGGTGAGCAAAGCCCGGGAAAATGCAGAGAAGCTGGGCTTTAACAATGTAGAATTTCGCCTGGGCGATATTGACGATATGCCCGTAACCAGCAACTTTGCCGATGTAATTGTGAGTAACTGTGTGCTGAACTTAGTGCCCAACAAATACAAAGTGTTCAGCGAAATGTACCGGGTGATGAAACCGGGCGGGCATTTTTCTATTTCGGATATTGTGCTGGAAGGTGCATTGCCCGCCAAATGGAAAGAAGTGGCCGAACTGTATGCCGGCTGCGTAAGTGGTGCGGTGCAAAAAGAAGTGTATTTGGAAATGATTGCCGAAGCAGGCTTTACCGGCACACTGCTGCAAAAAGAAAAAGCCATCATTATACCCGATGATGTATTGCAGAATTATTTAAGTGCCGAAGAAATTGCAGCGTATAAACAAGGCGGCACCAAAATTACCAGCATTACCGTGTATGCACAAAAGCCCGCTAAAGATGACCGCAATTGCTGCGAACCGGGCAGTGGATGCTGTTGAAAGTTGATAGTGAAAAGTTGAGAGTGGAGAGTTAACGGGTATAGAGTTTTTCAAGTTTTAAATTCTATATGATGGAAATAGCAATATTACTGCCGCAACATTGGCCTGCTGTAAAAACAATTTACGAAGAAGGCATCGCCACCGGCCATGCCACTTTTCAAACATCGGCACCCGCATGGGATGAATGGGATGCGGCACATTTGCCAACAGCAAGATTAGTGGCAGCAGAAAATGATACAGTACTCGGCTGGGCGGCCCTCACACCCGTAAGCGGCCGCTGCGTGTATGCAGGCGTGGCCGAAGTGAGTGTGTATGTAAACACCACCGCAAGAGGCAGGGGCTTGGGCAAACAATTATTAACAGCCCTTGTTGCCGCAAGCGAAGCCGCCGGGTTGTGGACTTTGCAGGCAGGCATCTTTCCTGAAAATAAAGCCAGTATTGCCATACACAAAGCCTGTGGCTTTAGGGTGCTCGGCACAAGGGAGAGAATAGGGCAAATGAATGGTGTGTGGAGAGATACCGTTTTGCTGGAAAGAAGAAGTGAAGTGGTGGGAACTGATTAAATTTGCCGCATGACAACAGAAGCAGCATTGATGGAAGCAGAGCAAAAGGCATTACAACTTTTTACCGTGGCTGCAGATCGCAACCTCATTGCCCCGCACCAAACGGAAAAAGAGCTGAATACAAAAATGTACGACCTGGCTTTTGAACTGTTTGGCATCAGCAAGTACTGGCACAAACGCATTGTGCGCAGCGGCCCCAATACGCTTTTTCCTTATAAAGAAAACCCGCCGGATTTAGTGATACAGGAAGATGATATTCTGTTCTTTGATTTTGGCCCCGTGTTTGAAGATTGGGAAGCGGATGTGGGCAAAACTTATGTAATTGGCAACGACCCGGTAAAGCATAAACTGGCAGCCGATACAGAAGCCCTGTGGTACGAAGCCCGGGAATATTACCGGCAGCACAAAGAAACCATCACGGGTGCACAACTGTATGCCCATGTGGCGGCACTGGCAAAAAAATACGGCTGGGCATTTGGTAATATTCACTGCGGGCATTTGATCGGGCATTTTCCGCACGAAAAAATTGAAGGGGAAGAAAGAATCAATTACCTGCACCCCGATAATCATATTCTTTTATCAGCACCCGGCAAAGAGGGAACTAAAAGGCATTGGATACTGGAAGTGCATTTGGTGGATACAGCGAAAGAGATCGGTGGGTTTTTTGAACAGATAATGACGGTATAAGCAAAGTTGACAGGTTGATTAGTTATGAACCCTTTGCTGAATTCCTGTCAACTGTCCAACTGTTACCTGTCAACTCCCTTAATGCACTTTGTGATAGCATAAAACAATACAATGAAAAAGAAACTTCTTTTTGTTTGCATAGAAAACAGCAACCGCTCACAAATGAGCCAGGCTTTTGCCAACATATACGGCGGGGCCAATGTGGAAGCTTACAGCGCAGGCAGCAAACCCAGCGGTATGGTAAACCCCAAAGCCATTGCCGCCATGCAGGAACTGGGCTACAATTTAAGTACACACGACAGTAAAAGTTTAGATGAAGTAAAAGCATACGCTCCTTTTGATGCAGTGGTAACGATGGGCTGTGGCGATGCCTGCCCCTGGATGCCTGCCAAACAATCTATCGACTGGCAGATACCTGACCCCAAGCACATGGAACCAACCGAATTTAATAAAGTGAGGGATTTTATTGCAGAGAAGGTAAAAGAACTGCTGGCATCTTTGTAAAAAAAGAGGCTGTCTCAAAAGCTGAGCAGCCTCTTTTTTCATTATATAGCGCTGTGTGGATTGTATTGGTTGAGCCGGTAAAAGAGTTAGGGCTTGTAACTCATGTTCGGTCAGTTGTTGTGTATTGACTAAAATTTCTTTCTTAATCGGTTTTTGGAGGGTTCCCCCCCGTTCAGGCCGTTTTTTTCTTCAGGTTGTGAGCAATTGCAATCCATCCGAACTCGGTAGTTACTTTTACCTTACCCCGAAGCATGAATCTTCTAAAGCCTTTATTCTGCTTTATGTTTCCAAAGACTGCCTCCACATCCTGTGGTCGTTGTTTGCGGTGTTTGATGCCTTGGTCACTTGTTAGTAATTCCCGGGCTTTTTGTTTGTGTTTATTAAGGGCATGATTCACTTCTATGCTCCTGTTTTCTTTTGATTTATGACAGGTTCCCCTTAAGGGACATCCATTACAATTGCGGGCCTGATATTTGGTAAGGGTTTGTTCAAAGCCATTGTCATTCTTCTTTTTATAAGTAGCCACTTTGTTCATGTGCTGACCCATAGGACATACATAAAAGTCACCTGCTTCATTGTAATATAAGTGGTCTGCCGCAAAGGGATATTTTTTCAGCCGCACACCCTGCTGCTCCTGGTGGAAGTAGTTGTATTTTACAAAGCCAATGCAGTTACTGGCTTCAAGGCAAGCATAGTTTTGTTCAGAACCATAGCCGCTGTCGGCTGTCAGGGTTTCGGGGGTATGTCCATAGAGTGCTTTAAAGCTGTCAAGGTGAGCCGGAAGCGTCAGTGTATCGGTTGGATTGGGGAAAGTGTCATAGTTGGTGATGATTTGATTGTTGGTGGTTATCTGAACATTGTAGCCAGGTTTGAGCTGACCGTTGCCCATGTGATCTTCCTTCATCCGCATAAAAGTGGCATCGGTGTCTGTTTTACTGTAACTGTTTCTGCCATCCAGCACTTTATCTTTGGCTTTGTATTGGTTGAGTTTGTCAGGAAAGTTTTTTTTTACGTACTGCAGCTTCTGCTTCACTTTCTGTGGCACTGCTTTATCCCTGATAGCGGCTTCAATCTGCTTAACTGCCTGGTTTACTTTATCTGCATCAATGGTTTTAAAATCAAGCGGAACGGTATCATTTAATTCCTGCTCAGCTACTGACTGGGCAAACTTCCAGAGCTCATCTATTTGCTTTACCATCCTTTCCTTATTGGTTTTGATGGCATTGCCCCATACAAAAGTGTACCGGTTGGCATTGGCTTCTATTTTGGTGCCGTCTACATAAGCCTCTTTCAAACTTACCAGTCCTTCAGAAGCCAGC
>JANMDL010000515.1:0-2054 GCA_031376295.1 Chitinophagales bacterium | reverse complement strand
CCACGTGCTTTTGTCATCGCCCGAGAGAAAGCGAAACTGCCCCCAGAGCCAGTGATCGAGCGTGTCGTTGGCAACGAGGCCTATGAATTCCGGCGCGATGGCCTGATCGCCGCGGAACACCGAAAAGCGGCCTGTCAGTGTCAGAACGCGACCGGAGAGCGCGTGGCTCTGCATGGCGAGCCGCCGCTGCGCAAAGCGCATGTCGAGCCACGACTGTACCCACGCGGGGCCGTGTACGATGACATCTTCGTCGGTGGTGAGTGCCGCCACTTCGAGGTCGATTGCAAAAAGCGGCAGGCATTTGGCGAGCGCGCCGGGGCTCAGGATGAAGTCACTATCCATAAAGGCTATGAGATCTTCAGAACCAACACCTTCGCGCGCCATGGCACTGAGGATCAGCGCGATGGAGTTGCGTTTGCCAGAACCGGTCTGGCGGACGAAGCGCAGATGGATGTCGAGTTCGCCGCCGGTGCGCTTCAGGCACCGCGCAACCGTTTCCTCGTCGGCGGCTTCCTTGGAGCCGATCCAGATGCTGACGGGTTGGCCGAGCGTGCGGATTTCGTTGCAGATAGCGGCCAGAACAGCCTCGAGCGTCTCGGGGCGCTCGCGATAAACTGTAACAAGGAAATGCATGCGCCGGGGGCGCCAGCCGGCTTGCCAAAGCGGCGCTGCCCGCTGTGCGAGCCGGGGATAGGTGTGGCCCGCATAGATGCGCGCTCGGATCACATGCGTCAGCCACCAGCCGTACCGCCACAGGCCGAACAGTCCGAGCACGCCAGCAAACACACGGCCCTGATCCCACCAGTCGGTTGTTGGCAATGCCGACAGTATGGCGAGGCAGATCGCGACGTAGATGGCGACCCCCGACACCTCGACCCACGTCCACTTGCCGGGCGAGCGGACGATGCCTTGTTCGCGGACGCGTGGTGAGAGCGGCCTCATCAGTTGCTGTGCGTGCTGCTGGGCCGGCTGGATTTGATCCAGCGCTCAAACAGTTCGGACGGCCACCGGCTATTGGTGCCCGGCATTTCAGACGCCGACTTACCTGATGTGCGCGTGTCAGTGGATTGGGCGGTGAGTTTCAGAAGCGCAGCATTGGCAGGTGCTTCCCCGACTTTCGTGGCGCCGCCGCCAATATTTTTCGAGACGACCCGCGAGAGGCCGATCATGGTGACAGCCGGCAAGCCGTCGCGATACACGCTGAGATCGATGGCCGTGGGCGGCCCGGTTAGCGCAAGCCTTACAGCCGCCATGCCGCTGTCACCGCGGGCCGTGCTTCCCGTCGCGGCGCCATGCCGGTGGGCGTCTCCTTTGGGGCCACGCGCGGGATCGATTTCGGCGACAATTGCGCGGAACGTCTGTCGCGTGGCTGGAACGTGTACGATCGCCTGCGCACCGAGTTGGACGCGGACGACCTGATCCTGTCGCAGGAACGCTGTCACGCCGCGCTCTGCCGAGCGTTCGACAACTGCGGCCACATCGCCCTTGCGCACTGTTGCGCTATCGGCGTGCGGAAGCTGCCGAAGAATGCCGTCGAACGGCGCGCGTAGCGAGAGGCGATCACGCTGGTTGAGATAAGACTGGTGGCGCCGAGATGCGATCGTAATGTCGGCTTCTGCAAGTTCAATTTGGGCTGCGAGATTGTCGACGTCGCCGATTACGGTTTGACCGACGATCTCATGTGAGCCAACGCTCTCGCGGGAGATCGTTGCGCGACCATTGATTTCGAGATCTTTCACGGTGATGGCCTGCTTCAAGGCCACGATGCGCTGACGCACTTGGGCGAGTGGACCAGCTGCGCTGTTTGGCAGTTGGCGGAGTTCGCGCTCGGCTGCGCGCAGCTTGGCCTGCAGGCCCTCGAACTCTGCGTTGGTGCGTGCGTTCTTCAGGTTGGAGAGACCGGCGATGGCGCCCAACCGCACCTTCTCGTTTTCGAAGCGGCGGGCGAGAAAGGCAAGCTTGTTTTCCTTTTCGCGCACGGCGATCTCGGCCTGTTCGATCTCGCGTTCCAACATGTTGTCAGCAATGCGCAGAACGACGTCGCCGGCTTTCAC
>JANMDL010000463.1:0-2074 GCA_031376295.1 Chitinophagales bacterium | reverse complement strand
AATGGAAAAAATTTAATTTTTTACATTTCACTATCAGTTAGTGGATGAAATCGGATTTTTTGAAAATAAAAGGGTATCGGGGTTGTGGTTCGATGTCTACACCTGTTATTTCTATTTCGATACCGAGTTCTTTGGCAGCATCAGCGTAACCTTGTGCGGCTCCCCCAGCTTTGCAGCATCCATCCAATAATATTATTTTGTTGTTGCTCATTCCGGCTCATTCATTTGTTTGTGAAGTGTATCGCAAACCCTTGTCCGCAATAGCTGCATATAAATTTCTTCTACAGTTACCGGCATTACCATAAGCAGCTGGAAAACTGTTATTCCTTCGGCATCGGAAAATTTGAAAGTGAACCGCTTTGCTTCTGTTAACAGTTTGCGGGTTACTTTCTTTTTGATGTCTGTAAACAGTGAACGGATTATTTTCCAGTTCAATAAATCATCGCTGCCGGTGGCTGCTTTTATTTTTGAATTAACCAACATACTGAGATAAGGAAAAAAGTTTTCCTGTAGCATACGGGTATCATCTCTTTCAATTTTAAGCGTTATCATGCTTCCTTTTTTTGGTAAGGCAGTAATATTGATTCCAGGGGAAAGTCGGTCAACATTGCGCTGTATTCCGGCAATCGGTTTACTCTGATAAGTTTCTGTTGAATTTTTAATATCAGCCGTTCGCCGTTATCTTTTGGGAGTGTGTTATCATACAACTCCATGATAAAATATTTTTGGCCGTGATTTTTTATCAGGTTGAGTAAGTTCTTTAGCATTTTACTTTCAATGTCTGTATAAGCATCGCCTCTAAAACACCATTTGCGTTGCATGTCTTTGAAAGTGCTGGCAGTGCCTTGTTCCAGGCGAACAAATAAATCGAACCGGCAGCGTACAACGCCATCGGCTGTTATCATCGGGCCTTTTGGTTTTGGCGGTGTGGGGTGGGGTGTCTGTTGCCGGGATGGTTTTTTCTTTTTTGCTGCGGATACCGGCGGTTGTACTGTTGGCACGGGTTGCGGGTTATCAACAATTGCTTTGATTTTGTAGATTCTTTTGCGAATGCGGGGGGTGTTATTCACTTTTTCAGGCATAGTTATTAAGGGTTGTAAGGCTTATCAACACTACATCGTAGGGTTATCCACCGTTTTCAAAAACTTTTTTTTCGATGTTTATACAGACTATACAGACTTTACAATACAAACAGTAAAGACAATGAATACAATGAAAACACTTTTACTAAAGTGTAGTAACCTACTGTTAGTACGATAAATAATTTTATGACTGTAGGCACTAAGCTGCATGGGCCAATTTTTGTTTACCGGAATGAGGTAACAGGGGTTTGCGGGGGCATACATCATCGCAAAAATGCTGGCAGGTGCTGGCGGTCTTTTTATTCCATAGTACACCAGTGGCCTTCTCTTGTCCGTCTATCAGCTTTACATGAATGTGGGGGTTCCTGGCTCTGCGATTGCTTTCAACAACGCCCAACTTTTGAATAAATGCAATTTGTTCTTTCTGCATTTTCTTTTTTGCATAACATACATTCATGGGCTTAGTGTCCCACATTTTTGCAATTCTTTTTACACCCCGGTTGATGTGAGGCCGGTTTTTGCAAAGCCAGTCATACATTTCGGATTCCCTGTTGATAAAACTATCCAGGTACTCAGTTTGCAAAAGAGATGCAATAAACTCGAAGTCTTTTTCAGCTTCAACGATATTGATATTTTTTGCAGATAAGAACCCATAGAGCCACAACTTCAGATCGGGATTTTGCATGATTTTGTTTACAAAACGATAAGCCTGACATGTTCGGTTGTTGTGGATTTCGCTTAAGTAAATCCAGTAATGCGATTGTCTTTCATTTTCTAATTTTTTTGGTAATGAGAATATTGTTTCGCTGTCTTTATAATTAAGGGAAAGATGTTTGTAGACATCCTTCAGGCTGTTAAGTTTGATGCAATGCTTATCGTAATAGATAAAGCCTTCTTTCTTTAGTTCCTGTAGCCGTATCATTAATACAGGGCTGCTTATTTCGCAATAAGAAAGCAGTTCGTTCTTTTGGTCATTCCAATTTTTTATGAGG
>JANMDL010000430.1:0-6593 GCA_031376295.1 Chitinophagales bacterium | reverse complement strand
GTCCATCACCTGGTCGTATTTGCGGCGTATATCCACAATAAAGTTGCGCAGGTCAGGGTTGTTGAAAACGGCTACAGCCTGCTCTATTAATTTCGAATGCTGAATGTTGAATGCAGTATGATTGTCTGCCGGGGAAGCATCCGGATTTTCATTCTTAATTCTTAATTCTACATTCATAATTGTATCCGGGTCGTAGGCATTTAATAATTCCTTCACCACATGGCTGATGGTATGGCCTCTGGCCTGTTCGGCAAAGCTGGCTTTTTCCTTATCGTTAATCTGTTTATCCAGCCGTATCAGGCGGTTGGCCAGTGTGCTGAGCAAATCCTCCTCCCTGTTGCCCACAGCAATATTCGCCAAAATATCTTTCAGGCTCATGCCCGGCTTTTTTTCCAGCGGGCGGCTGTCGGTTTTTTGCGAACTTTCTACTCCAATGGCATCAATAATTACAAAATGATCTTTGGTAAATTTGGCAGCCGGTGTGCCGGTGGCCCTTAACTGCTCCAGGCTGCAGGTGCGGGTACCACGGCCCTTCATTTGCTCGTAATAGCTGCGGCTTTTTACATCCCGCATAAATACCAATACCTCCAGCGGCCTTATATCGGTGCCCGTGGCAATCATATCCACCGTTACAGCTATGCGGGGGTAATAATCGTTGCGAAACTGGCTGAGTACTGTTTTGGGGTCTTCGGCACTTTTATAAGTAATTTTTTTGCAAAACTTATTTTCTTCGGCAAATTCTTCCCGTACAATTTCAATGATGTCTTCGGCGTGTGAATCTGTTTTGGCAAAGATGAGGGTTTTTGGCACTTCAAACTTTCCATCATCCATGCGGTCGGGAAACATGGCGGGCATGTTTTCTTTTATCGCTCTGATGATGGTGCGTATCTGGCTTTTGTTTACAATATCCTTATCTAATTGCTTGCCGCTGTATACAATGTCTTCATCCACGCTTTCCCAGAATTTACGCCGGGTGAGTCTTTCCCGTTTATCCACTTTTTCGCCCATTTTAATCAGGCTTCCGTTTTTTGTTATTTCCGTTTGGATGGTAAATACATTGTAGGGTACCAGTACGCCGTCAATCACCGCCTTTTCATACCCATAATCACTTACCAGGTTTTGGTTAAAGTAGCCAAAGGTTCTGTTATCGGGTGTGGCAGTAAGGCCAATCTGAAATACATCAAAATAATCGAGTACCTGTTTCCATAAATTATAAATGCTGCGGTGGCATTCGTCAATCACTATAAAATCAAAAAATTCGATGGGTACTTTTTCTGCATAGGTTACCGGCATGGGTTCTTTTGCCGCCATATACTCATTAGGGTTGGCTTCTTCGGCAGTTTCATCCAGTTCAGTTCCTTTTAAAATACTGTACATCCGCTGTATGGTACTGATGTACACCTGGTTATCGGCGGGGATAAAGCTACTCTTTAACCGGGTTACGCCATACAGCTCGGTAAACTTGCGGTTGTCGTCGCTGGGTACATAGGCCATAAACTCCTGCTCAGCCTGTTCGCCCAGGTTTTTTGTATCTACCAAAAACAGCACCCGTTTGGCTTTGGCAATTTTCAGCAGGCGGTATATAAAAGTAATGGCGGTATATGTTTTTCCGCTGCCGGTAGCCATTTGTATCAATGCTTTGGGTTTGGCCTCGGCAAATGATTGCTCCAGGCGCACAATTGCCCTGAATTGGCAACTCCTCAGGTGCGTTGAATACTTATTGATGGCATCCAGCTCTTCATCAGTAGGGTTACCCAGTGTGGGTATATTATTTTTTAACCGGAACCGTAATGAGTCACCTTCATTTATCCACTGCAGCAATGTTTCAGGCCGGTGAAAGGCAAAAATGGGCCTGCTCCTGGGCTTGGGGTCGCGGTAATCAGTAAAATGGGTAAGTTCCCCGGTACTTTCGTACACAAATGGAAGAGGCTTGTTGTTAAGGTATTTCAGTTTAGCAGTTGCATATCCTTCTGCCTGGTCTTCGTGTATGGAAAGGTGCTGGCCCTCTTCTGCACGCTTGGCTTCAATAATGCCAACAGGCTGCTGGTTTACAAAAAGTACATAATCTGCAGGGCCAATACTGGTTTGATATTCCTTTACCGCAATACCAGTGCCTGCACTAAGGTTGAGCTTCTTTTTATCCTGTATAAGCCAACCAGCTTGCAGCAAACCGGCATCTACCTGGTCCCTGGCAACCTGTTCGGGGTTTTGATTGGTCATTCAGTTATCTGCATGTTAAGGGTTTGCATATAAATACTGTTAAGGCTGCCACATTGGTTAAAAGGTGGCTTTAGTTCAAATATACATTATTACTGCTGAACTTGCTATACCAGCAAGCCATTTGCCGGCCCGGCACTTTGTTTGTACAGCCCATGGCCGAAAGGTAAAACATCCATATCTATCAAAAAACAGGAAAAACCCTGATTTTTCCGTTATCCGCTCACGGGCATTGGTTTAGCGCCTACACCCCGCCCATTACTGCCATCACTCACTTCAAATACCCCTCCACAAAAAGTTCCAGGTTGCTTTGTACGCCTTCGTGTGTAAACAAAAAGGAGGAATAAGGGTTTTTGCTGTTCAGTTTGGTCACAATGGCAATCAGCTCCAGCAGTTCCTGCCGGGTAAGCCCCGAAAACCAGTTGTAAATGGTATATTTTTTAAACGCATCAAAATTCACTTTCAGCTTGCGCTCCCTTGTTTGGTCAAAGTTCCAGTTTTTTGCTTTGGCAGCCTTATCAATCTGCCGGTCGCAAAAGGTAACAAAGTATTCCTTGTACCGGCTAACGGTCATTAGTGAATCTATCAACACAGCATTACCCGAATTGGGCATGGCAGCAGCGGGCGCCGCAGGTGCAGACTGTGCCGCAGCTACATTGGCAACTGCAAGTAAAAACAAGGCTAAAATAAACAACTTCATATATGTAGTATTTCTGATTTACAACCCCCACCCAAAACATACTGCGTCAATCCTCAAAGACTGAAGCAGAAAAAAAAATCATCACTCAATAACCCATCAATTATAATGGCGGGGCCTTGCCCGGGGTGGCGGGAAAGGCCCCGCGGCCCATCACTCCCAACCCAATTTACACAATTTTCACAAAATTTTATGTGGCAGTTTCTTTTGTGGCAAAAAAAATTGCCACAACTTTATTGCCACAACTTTGTGGCAGGTAAAAAAATAAATTAAAATTGCCACAAATGATTGACACATAGTAGAACTTTTAAAAAAATACCCCTATGCGCAGTATGAAACGATTAAGGGAAACACTGGGCCTTTCGCAGGAGCAATTGGCCATCTATCTCGGTGTTACCCGCAGCCTTTTATCAATGGCTGAAATGGGTAAACGCAGCCTGCCTGTAAAAGCATTTGTAAAATTATCGGAGCTGGAAAAAAGCCTGCGCAGCAATGTGCAGTACAAAGCAGCCAGCCTGCAGCAGCATGCCACAGCAGATGCAGCAGTGGTGCGCAGCCATGCCAAAAAATGTATGGCCCGGGCTGCGGGCATAAAGCTGCAATTGACGGCCCTGGAAAAAAATTACCAGCAATGCCTTACCGCCCTGCTGGCCACCGGCCACTTGATGAGCCTGCTGCCCGAAGGCGAAGCGGGCAAAAAAGACCGGCTGTGGCTGGAACTGCTGGAGCTGCAAACGCTTAAAAAAATGAAAGATTGCGGCAATGCGGCGCAGGTAATACTGCAACTGCGCATCAACGCACTGGAGCATGAAGCCAGGCAGGCGGGCAAAATAAAATTTTAAGAAAAAACAGGCGCTGTTAAAATTCTGAAAAGGTTTTGTTAATCCGTTTTGTGGCTGATTTTTTTATTGATGGCCATGATAATTTTGGGTTATTAATTCATGTATAAATTTTATTATTATAAGCTATTCAGTTAGTTTAATCAGTACACCGGCAGATTGTAACCTGCTGATGAGCCTTGCGGCCAAAGAAAAAAGCGACCTCGAATTCCGTAAACTGTCGCAGGACAGGCAGCGCAGCAGCTATAGCGAAACGGCTGTGGAAGTGGAGGCCGAATTACAGGTGGTTAATACCGAGGTGGCGGCATTAAACACCATCATTGCCAGCCTGCCCCCCGGGCAGACAAAGGACGAGAACATTACCAAGCTTAAAAGGCTGGAGTTGAAACAGTACCTTCTTAAAGAAAAGAAGGACAACTATGGTGTAGTGGCCCTGCTGGAAAAGGAATTTACCCTGGCAAGGATTGACAAGGAGCTTGCCGCCACGCAGGAATTTACTGCAGCACTGGAGGCCCGCAAAGCCGCTTTGTGAAGAGCGCAGCGCTGATGATAAAGAGCCGCCCCGCCGGGGCGGTTTTTTAATGTACTGCACGACGGGTTGCCCTTGCCCGTAAAATTTTCAGCCCTCATCACCGGCACAAAAAAACAGGGAGCAACTTTTGTTACTCCCTGCACTTAATACCAAACTAAAACAAAAACGAATACTTATTTCTTGGGCATTAATACGGCATCAATTACATGTACCACACCATTGCTTCCTGTAAGGTCGGCAGCGGTTACATTGGCACCATTAATCATTACCTTACCATCTTTGATAGCCACTGTCAGTTCGCCACCCTGCAAGGTTTTTACCTTTTGGCCATCTTTTAAATCGGCAGCTTTAACTGAACCAGATACTACATGGTAAGTTAAGATACCTGTAAGATCAGCTTTCTTTTCTGGCTTAAGCAACCCATCAACCGCACCTGCGGGCAAAGCAGCAAAAGCCGCATTTGTTGGCGCAAAAATGGTGAAGGGGCCAGTGCCTTTTAAAGTTTCTACCAGTCCGGCAGCTTTTACAGCGGCAACCAGCGTAGTGTGGTCGGCAGAGCCAATGGCAATGTCAACTACATCCTTTGGCGCTTCGGGCTTGGGGGTTACAGTTTCTTCCTTTGGAACAACAGGAGCAACTTCGGCCTCAGGTTTTTTAGCAGCATCATTGCAGGCAATTAATGAAGCTGATGTGATAACTACTGCAGTGAGCAGTGAAAAAATGTTTCTTTGCATAATAATTTTATTTCTTTTTCTATATAACAGTGGCACAGCAAATTTGTTTACTTATCACAAAATAAAATACGCCACTGCACTTATTTTTATATGAGCGGTGCCAGCCTCCCTTTATTAGTTAATAAATTGTTAAAGCACCAGGCTTACAGAACAATTTTGGAAAATGAAAAACGATGGCCGGTATCAGGTAAATATTTAAAAACCCGGTAGTGCCTCAGTTTGAGTAATTATAATAAAAACAACGCTGCTGCGCAGCTTGCAAATTGACATCCCGCAAGCAAGTGCTGCGGGAAAACACAGAAAAATACAAAAACCGTGCTTCTGTGTTTCAGTGGCAAAAAAAAATGCCGCAAGGCAAGAATCACAGAAAATGTATTAACAGAGCCTCAGTGTTTCAGTGGCAAAAAAAAAAGCAAAAAAGCCACAAAGGCATACAATCACAGAAAATGTATAAACAATGCCTCTGTGTTTCAGTGGCAAGGAATATTTTTTTTGACACAGTGGCACAACTAAAAATCCCGCCTTCCATTTATTACGTATTTGCAAAAAACTACTTTAAATTTTTATTTATGCTGAAAAAACTGCTATTTACATTTGCCACGGTGCTTGCACTGGCGGCCTGCTCAAAAAAATCGGCTGATACTGCGCTGGCCATTGTACCCGAAAGGCTTGAAATTTCGCCCACAAGCAGCAGTATTTTAACGGGTGCAACAACACAATTTACCCTCAAATTTTACAATACTACCGGCCAGTTGGCCACATTGCCTGCCGGCATTGTATGGAGTACCGGCAATACATCCATTGCTACCATCAGCCAGCAGGGCCTGGTAACCGGCGTTGGCAATGGCCAAACAGAGGTAAGGGCCAGTTATAACAGCGTAACCATTGCGGCATTGCTTACGGTGGCTGCTAACAACAGCCAGTTGGCTACCATTACTTTAAACCCAGCCACCATACAGGAGGTGTTACTCAACCAATCGGCTACCATTATGGCAGAGGGCAAAACCAATACAGGCACCGTCATCCCCGGTCTTAGTTTTTCTTGGCAGAGCAGCAGCAGCACATTGGTAGAAGTTAACAACACCGGCCAGGTTACCGGCAAAGCGTATGGCACGGCTGATGTTACCGCTTCGGCCATGGGCATACAAAGCGCCCCCGTGATGGTGCAGGTAATACGCAAGGGGAATTTTTCAGGCTCAGCCAGTACCGGAATGGCCAAGCTGAAAATTGAGAATGGTGTACTTAAATTACAAACAACACCCGACTTTAGTGTGTCTACCGGTGCGCCTGATTTGAGGATTTACCTGGGCAATAACAGCGGCAACATAACCGGAGCCCAGGAAATTGCCAGCCTTAACCAACGCAGTGGTGCACAAAGCTGGAATGTGCCTGCACCCACCACCATTACCCAGTACAGGTATGTAATTGTATGGTGCAAGCAGTTTGGCGGCACTTATGGGGTGGCCGATCTTGGTCTTTAATCTTTTGTTGATAAATAATATGTAAAGCCGGTGCTGGTAGTATATAAATAAGTATGCTGCCGTACCGGTTTTTTGATGCCTTTTATTGAGCTG
>JANMDL010000412.1:0-4535 GCA_031376295.1 Chitinophagales bacterium | reverse complement strand
AATTGGTAACGATGGCCATCACCATCCTGAACCGGTAACCCGGCGTTATCAGCAGTTGTGTTTGGGTGAACAGTGCGGCCATATTTCTTTGATGCATCCAAAGTAACAGCGCCTGCAGGGCTTCGGCTGCAGTAAGGTTTGTATTGTTAAGTGGCGGTTCGTACACATCCCATTGTGCCAGTTGCAGCGCATCTGCATCCGGCTGCAGGTGCGCTTTTACCCCCAGCCAGTAAAGGCTCTCCAAGGTACGCAGGGATGTTGTGCCAACGGCAATAATGCCGTCCTTTAGTTTTTCAATAAGATTGCCGATGGTTACGGCACTCACATCAATCCACTCTGCATGCATCAGGTGGCCCTGCATGGTGCTGGCTTTTACAGGTTTAAAAGTACCGGCTCCCACATGCAGCGTTATAAATTCATGACTGATATTTTCAAGGGCCAATTTTTCAAAAACATGGCTGGTAAAATGCAGCCCGGCTGTAGGTGCCGCCACCGATCCTTCCCATTGTGCATAAATAGTTTGATAGCGCTCAGCATCGCTGCCGGTTGTTTCTCTTTTGATATAAGGTGGTAAAGGCACATCGCCTGCTGTCTGTATTATTTCGGCAAAACTGAAATGCGCCGGTTGCCAACTGAACGCTGTTTTGTAAGCATCAGCCAGTTTTTCAACCAACCTTACTTCCAATGTAACATCCGCATCCTGTATTCTCAATTGTTTTGTTAATGGCCCTTCTTTCCATTTGCTGGCTCCGCCAATCAGGCACTTCCAGGTGGAGCTGCCGGTTTGGCTCATTACCGTGCTGTACTCATTGATAGTACCAGCAGGTTCTAAGCAAAAAATTTCTATAGTGCCTCCCGTTGCTTTTTGAAACAATATTCTGGCATTGATTACACGGGTATTGTTAAACACCAGCAAACAGCCTTCGGGCAAAAAAGCATCAATCTCTTTGTAAACAGATTCGGTTATTGTTCCTTCCCTGTACACCAGCAATTTAGAAGCATCCCTTTCCGGCAATGGAAAAGCAGCAATCCTTTCATCCGGAAGGTTGTAAGTATAATCGCTGATAGGTATGTTTTGCGGTGCTTCCATTATTGTAAAAAATTGCTTATTTCCTTCACCCATTTCTCTGCTTCTTTTTTGTACAGCGATTCATGCCCGCTGTTTTCATACACAACCATGTTCTTTTGTACGGTCAGGTTATTGTAAATGGCATCAATTTCAGTCCTTTTTACACGGGTGTCATTTTTGCCCCACTGCAGCAGTACAGGGCAACTGATTTTTTTTGCATATTCGTAAGGCTTATTTTTAAAAGCCCAAAAACCATGCTCAGTACCTCCCCAAAAAGTTAGCAGTGTGGCCAGTGGCTGACCCGGCAGGCCCATCAGCTTTACCCTGCCTTCCACGGCATCCATCAATGAGCCAAAAGGCATTTCTAAAATTATTTTTGCAGGCTTCATGTCAGGATAATCAGCCGAAGCCTTGGTAATGGTGGAAGCACCAAGTGAGATACCCCAAAGGATAATATTCTTTTCTCCGCCAGCTTTAATGTGATTATAAGCCGCATACACATCCTGTGCTTCATCTACACCAATGGTGCAGGTATTGCCGCCACTGCCGCCATGCGCCCTTAAATCAACCTGCAGCGTATTATAGCCCAGTTGCCGCAAGGCCGCTGCCTCCTTTACATTACCGCTTTTATTGCCCCCATGTCCGTGAAACATAGCAACAGTGCCTTTTGCCGCCGGAACAGTCATATACCAGGCCTCTAATTTTATACTGTCATTGCTGGTAAGGATTATTGTTTTGCAGGCACTATCGGGTACATAATCATTTTTCTTTTTGGCAAAGTTTATACCAAACAGCGCTTCTTTGGTTTTGTCCCAGCCGCTTTTTAAGGAGTCTGGCTTTACGGTAATTTCTCCTGCATTGTAAAAATGGGTAAACTTGTAGGCGTGAAAGGCCGATACAATATTGATTAACACAAATAGTACAGCAAGGGTACGCAGCAGGATTTTAATAATACGTTTCATAAATAACTTTCAGTTGCAGCCGTTGCGCAGAACACCGGCCACCGTAAAATGCAAACATCTGCATTTTCAGCGGGAAAAGAACCAGTAAATTTAACACTTATCGTCACAACCCCATCTTTTTACGTATCACCGCAGGTATGGCATCTTTATGTACAATGATAGCGCTGGTTTTTATATTGAAATAAGCATCACTCATAAACATAAAACCGCTAAGTTTATTGGCCGTGCTGCCCCAGGAGTTTTTAACGCAATACCATTTGCCGCCTTTTTTATCTTTTGTTGTAGCGGTAATGTGCATCATGTGGTCAATGCCGGTACTGCTGTCCTGCAGGGTACGCTGGCGTTCGGCCTGAAAACCTTTACCAGTAAAGTTCAGCCGGGCCAGTCCACCATAAAAATCAAAACCAGTTTCTGTAACATCACCATCCCAGCAAACAGTAAATCCATTGCGCAGGGCATTATCTGTAATGGCACTAAAATCTCCGATGGGCACATTATAATACAAGTCGCCCGTCCAGTTGTACTTATCTTCCATTGCATACCGGGTATAAAAAGGGTGGTGTGTGTATGAGGTGATCTCGGCATAATCATCAGGGTTTATTTGCAGCACAGCTTTTAAAAATGATTTGGGTGTGTAGTTCCTGTTTTTGTAAGTGAAATTGGAGATAACAATGCCAAAGTGTTTGTCAAACACACTGTCAATGTAGCGGTAATGCTCTTTTTGCAGATTAGTGATATTATTGGCGAGCAGGTATGACACATACTGTTTTATGACTGTATCCAGTTCACTGTGGTTGTAATATCCATCCGCATTTTGTGTACCCGGGTAGGCAGTTTGCGGCATCATGCCATAGTTTTTCATCACCCAAAGCACATCATGAAACTGGCCACCGGGCGTAAAAAAATTCCCTCCTTTGAGCCGGATATGGGTTTCAATTTTGCGCAGGTACGAATAGCGGGCCACAAACATCTCACTAAGGTCGGGTATATCATGTCTCAACCTTTTTAGTTCACTCTCTAAAAAAGAATTACTGGCAAAGCTCCAGCAGGTGGAAGAGTTGGCCTGGTCTTTTACTGATGTGCAGTTTTGCATAACCGGCAGCTTTAATCCCAGCCTTTCCGGCGTATATACCTGGCCTGAGCCGGTTGTAAAAAGGAAAATTAACGGAAGTAATACCAACATCTTTTTCATTGTACAAGTTAACAAATCCGGGAATTTGGACAATACCCTGCCCCGGGTATTTTATACTTTTGCATATCAGAAACAACTTTGTTGGGCAAAACCCGGTAAAATTTTTACAATAATCAAACAATCCTGAACATATATTGTTGTTACCCTGTATTAGCTTTGCACCACTAAAAGATGAAGAAAATATTTGCGATACTGATGTTGCTGGCATTTGCCACCCATTTTATACCGTCTGTTAAAAGCCTGGTATACGCAGATAATACTACTATGGTTGACCTGGAAGAGGAGCAATCACCCGAAAAAAAGAAAGAAACGGGAAGCGAAAAGAAGGAAATTAAGGAGTTTTTATATGCCAACCTCAATATACCAATGGAGGTTACGGTAAAATTCTCTTATTTACATAATTCTCATTTATTGGGCGATTGCCCCGCTGCGGATATACTTACACCGCCACCCAACAGGGCATAATTCAATACTCTATTTACTGCCTGCCGTTGCGTGCTGCAGGGATTTCCTAATTTACATAATTATTAGTATGTCATTACTTACAAATCCTATTTCGAGGATGTGGAGCCTGGTGAAGCTTGACAGGGCTGAAATAGTTGCCATTTATTTTTATGCTATTTTAAGTGGTTTAATACAGTTGTCGCTGCCTGTGGGGGTGCAGGCAATCATTGGCTTTGTTTTAGGCGGCGCTATTTCCAGCTCACTGATACTGTTGATTACATTGGTAGTAGCAGGTGTGCTGGCCGCCGGCCTGATGCAGATAAGCCAGGTGAAACTGATTGAAAAAATTCAGCAGAAGATTTTTGTTCGCTATGCTTTTGATATTGCTAAAAGGCTGCCCCTGCTCGACATGAAAAAAGCCGATAGCACTTACCTTCCGGAACTGGTAAACCGTTTTTTTGAAACAAACAATCTGCAGAAAAGCCTTTCTAAGTTATTGCTGGACATACCCACTGCCAGTATACAGATATTATCGGGCCTGGTATTGCTGTCGTTTTACCATCCGGCTTTTATATTCTTTGGATTACTGCTGATGTTTTTGCTTTTTCTGATCCTGTACCTGTCGGGCAGCAAGGGCCTGCGCACCAGTATGGAAGAAAGTAATTATAAATATGCGGTAGCGGCCTGGCTGGAAGAGATGGCCCGGGTTATCCGCTCCTTCAAATTTTCTGGTGGTACGCAGATACACATGCAGAAGACCAATGAGAATGTAACAGGTTACCTTAAAGCACGTACCAGTCATTTCCGCATACTGCTGGTACAGTTTCGTGTGCTGGTAGTATTTAAAGTGATTATTACAGCGTCCATG
>JANMDL010000357.1:0-6963 GCA_031376295.1 Chitinophagales bacterium | reverse complement strand
TTTTGAGTGATGGCCCTCTATATATCGAGAATGAGAATTTTGCCTGCAGCCTTTAAAATGATGCGGTCTTAATTTTTTTTGGCACTTTCACCTCAAAACTCATTTCATTTCCGTTGCGTTTTGCTTTGATGCTGTAAGCTGTTTTTCCCGGTTCGGGACTCAGTTCTTCCCTGGCATCATCGGTGTTTTTTATTTTTTTGCCACCAATTTCAGTGATGATGTCATCTTTTTTCAGCCCGGCTTTTTCAGCAGCGGTTTCTTTTTCTACATCAATTACTTTTACGCCATCGCCATCTTCCATATCCTGTATTTTAAGCCCCAGTTTTGGGCGGCCGTTAAAAGAAAAGGCGAAGTCCTGAGCAGCATTAAAATCCTGATTAAAATTCATACCCGGTACCCTTTGCACTCTTGGTATCGTCATATTGCGTGGCATTTCTTTCATATCTCCGTCCCAATGCATGCCATTATTATCAGGGCCAGTCATAGAAAATAACCTCACATTTTTTTGTACCCTTTCGCCCAGCGTGGTTTTAACTGTATTTTCCTTGCCATCTCTTTTGTAAGTAACGGTTACTTCCGTTTTTGGTTTTTTTGCTTTTATGGCATCAGATAAAGCCGAAGGACCATCTACTTTTGTATCGCCAATTTTTGTAATAATATCACCTTCTTTAAGGCCGGCTTTTTCGGCAGCACTGCCCTTGCTTACTTCGGCAATTTTTGCACCATCTTCTGCATCTTCTGTGGTAACACCAAGGAAAGTTGTTTTCTCTTCCTTCCCATTATCTTCATTCCAAAACTGCATGCCGCCAAAATCTGATTCGCCTTCGGTAGAAATATCCCTGTCGAAAACAAAGGGTTGGCCGGCTGTTCTGCCAGTGATACGCATATTGCGCTTATTAATGGTAATGCCATCTTCCTTAAACTCAGCAAGCGGTTTGCCATTTACCATTATTTTATCACCTTTTATTTCCACGGTGATATTGATGTCTTTTTTGCCTTTTTTACGGATAACTATTTCTTCAGTTTCGCTATCCTTCAGTATCCGGCCTTCCCCTTTTCTGCCTGTTACAACCTTTTCTTCAATAATCCTTTTATCTTCCTGGGCAAATAATTGACTGCCTGTTGTAATTAGTGTAAGTGCCAATGCGCCTGCAATAAAATGCTTCATATTATTAATTTTATGTACGAAATATTTAGTAGTTCAAAAGTAGGGAGTTTTTTTGATATACGAAATGTTTCGCAAATATTTTTTTTGCTTTAACAATTCTTTAGGGTTTGCTTTTGCTGATGGAGTATACCTTAACAGGGCAATCGTCAACTATTTCATCTTTAATATACTGCATACCTATTTTTTCCAGTATAGTCCAGGAGGCGATATTTTCTATATGGGCCTGGCCGATGATTGTTTCAAGGTTCAGTATATCAAGGCCATATCGAAGCGTATGTGTTGCGGCTTCCGTAGCATAGCCATACCCCCAGTATTGCGGCACCAGGCGGTAACCTAGGTCAATTTCTTTCTTTTCTGGCCGGTACTTCAATCCGCACCAGCCAATAAAAGTGTTGCCTTCCTTTAAAATAATGGCCCAGCGGCCAAGGTTATACAGGCTGTATTGGGGCAGAATGATATCCCTAATCACCCTGCGGGCATCTGCTTCATCCTTCAATTCAGGCTCATGCAGGTACCTGAGTACATCAGGGCTGCGGTTGAGCGCAAATATCAATGGCGCATCCGCTTCTGTGATACGCCTGAGTATCAGCCTGGGAGTTTGTAATATTATAAAATCAGCCATTTTTGCTTGCTTAAAATTTTTGCAGCCTTATATTAACAAGCCTTTTACTGTATCAATCACCAATTGCAGGTTGCTCACATCCTGTCCGCCAGCAGTAGCCAGGGTTTTTTGCCCACCGCCACCGCCTTTTACCAATGCCGCCACATGCTCTTTAATTATTTTTCCGGCATCAAGATTTTTGGCTGCAGCTACCGTATCCGACATGCCAATGGCTACATGGGCCTTGCCATCAATATTGCAGCAAAGCACCGCCAGGTGGTCGTGCAGGTGGCCTTTTAAATCGGCACAGAGTTTCCGCAGCGCTTCAGGATTGCTCACCTCTATAATATCACCCACAAAACTTACACCATTAATAATCTCATCTTTGTGCAACAGTTCCTGCCTTATGCCTACCAATTGCCTGGCTTCCAGCCCGTCCACTTTTTTATTCAGTGCAGCATTTTCAGCTACCAGGTTTTCGATTGATTTTTGCAGCTCCTTGGGATTTTTCAGCAAAGTTTTTAGTGTACTGATAGTAGCAAACTGCTGGTTCACATAATCTTCTGCAGCCTTGCCGCAAACAGCTTCTACCCGGCGCACACCAGCAGCTACGGCACTTTCATGCTTTATTTTAAAGATACCCAGTTCGCCTGTGCTGCCCACATGGGTGCCGCCGCACAACTCAATACTGTATGCCGCATCCATTATTACTACCCTTACCCTGTCGCCATATTTTTCGCCAAACAAAGCCATTGCACCCATGTTCACAGCTTCATCCTTGCTCATTTCCTTTATCACTACCGGTACGTTCTCCCTTATCTTTTCATTCACCATTGTTTCCACTGCTGCAACTTCTTCATCAGTTACCTTGGCAAAATGGCTGAAATCGAAACGCAGGTGTTCCTCATTTACCAAACTGCCTTTTTGTGCCACATGGGTACCCAGCACATTGCGCAGGGCAGCATGCATCAGGTGGGTAACGCTGTGGTTTATAGTAATGGCTTTGCGCCTTGCAGCATCTACTTTTGCAATAACAGCACCACCCAGTTCAGCAGGAATGGTATCCGTAAAATGTATGATGAGATTGTTCTCTTTCTTTGTGTCGGTTATGGTTACCTGCGTACTGCCAATGGTTAATGTACCACTGTCGCCTACCTGCCCGCCGCTTTCTGCATAAAATGGAGTTGTTTCTAAAATGAGTTGGTATTGCTCCCTGCCCTTGCCGGTTACTTTGCGGTAGCGTTGCAAGGTGGTTGTTGCTTCCAGCGAATCGTAACCGCTAAAACTGCCTTCGTTGCCTTCGTTAACTATTACCCAGTCTTCGGTGTCAAGTGCGGCATCGGCACGTCCACGTTCCTGTTGTTTTTTTCTTTCAGCTTCATAACCTGTTTCATCCACGCCCAGGTTGTTTTCGGTGGCTATCAGCTTGGTAAGGTCAATGGGGAAACCATAAGTGTCATTCAACTCAAAGGCACTTTTACCGTCAATTATTTTTGTGACTGCCGAATTTGCCATCACTTCCTCAATCCTTTTCAGCCCTTTATCCAATGTTCTTAAAAAAGCATCCTCCTCTTCCTTCACTACTTTACTTACAAAATCCAGTTGCTGATTCAGTTCCGGAAAAACATGCTCAAACTGCTTTGCCAGCACAGGCATCAATTGTGCAAGCAGGGGCTTTTTATAATCTAAATAAGAGTAGTAATAACGAACGGCACGGCGCAATATGCGGCGGATAACATAACCAGCACCAGTGTTGGAAGGCAACTGCCCATCAGCAATGGTAAAACCAATGGCACGTATATGATCGGCTATTACCCTGAAGGCAACGCTTGCTTTATCATCGCCACCCGTATATTTTTTGCCGGTTATTTTTTCCGTAGCTTCAATCGTTCCGCTGAAAACATCCGTATCGTAATTGCTTTTTTTATTCTGCAATACCCTCACCAGGCGTTCAAAGCCCATGCCTGTATCCACATGTGCATTGGGCAGCGGTTCAAGCGTTCCATCTTTTTTACGGTTATACTGTATAAATACGTTGTTCCATATTTCTATTACCTGTGGGTGATCCTTGTTTACCAGCAAGTGACCTGGTGTAATGGCTCTTTCTTCATCGGGTCGCAGATCCACATGAATTTCGCTACAGGGGCCGCAAGGGCCGGTATCGCCCATTTCCCAAAAATTATCTTTTTTATTGCCATACACTATCTGGCTGTCGGGCAACACCTCACGCCAGCGCTCCAGTGCAATTTTTGATGATGGCAGCCCTTCTTTTTCATCTCCTTCAAATACGGAGGCATACAACCTGTCTTTCGGGATATTGAAAACATCCGTCAGCAGCTCCCAGCTCCATTTGATGGCTTCTATCTTAAAATAATCGCCAAAACTCCAGTTGCCCAGCATTTCAAACATGGTATGGTGGTAGGTATCCACACCCACTTCTTCCAGGTCGTTGTGCTTACCGCTTACCCGCAAGCATTTTTGTGTATCTGCCACACGGGAATAAGGCGCCTGGGTATCTCCCAAAAAGTACTCTTTAAACTGGTTCATGCCCGCATTGGTGAACATGAGGGTGGGGTCGTTTTTAACCACAATGGGCGCCGAGGGCACTATGGCATGACCTTTGGATTGAAAGAAGTCTAAAAATTGCTGGCGAATTTCGGCACTCGTCATCATACAAAAAATTGATTTACAGTTGATTTTGCTATTTGTCTATATTTGTACACCTGAAAAAGGGGTAGCTGCAAAATTAAGCATTAGCAGTCACAGTACAGCAGGGGGCAAGCAAGAGCGGGCATGAAAAAAATAAAATACTACTATAATACTAATACCCTCCGGTATGAGAAGCTGGTTACGCCCCTGCGTGTAAAGCTGCTCCGGGTGTTTGGGTTTTTGTCTGCCCTGGCGGTAAGTTGCCTCATTATCATCAGCCTGTACAACCGTTTTATACCCAAACCAAAGGATTTTGAAACGCAGAAGCGCTATGAGGCCATGAAGGACAATTATGCAACCCTCACCAGCAAAACAAAGACCCTGCAGCAGCAGATGGCCGAACTGGAAAAACGTGACAACCAGGTGTACCGTTCTATTTTTGAGGCTAACCCGCTGCCGGATAGTGCGAGGGCAAAGCTTACCGAGCAAAAGAAAGAGATTGATAAAGTGAGTGTGATGAATGATGACGAGCTGGGAAAGGACATTGCCAATATGCTGAATAATCTTACTGCAAGGATGACTTACCAGGCTGCCAGCTACAATGATATCGAGAAACTGATTACCAACCAGGATGCAAAATTAGCCAGCATCCCTGCTATACAGCCACTGAATAATAAAGACCTTACCCGTATTGCAAGCGGCTTTGGTATGCGGGTTGACCCTGTGTACGGTACGCCAAAAATGCACAAGGGGCTTGACTTTACGGCACCGCAGGGTACGCCCATTTACGCCACGGGCGATGGGGTGGTAAGCACGGCGGGCTACAGTGAGGGCGGTTATGGTAATCACATCATCATCAGCCATGGGTACGGGTACGAAACTTTATATGGCCACATGGTAAGGCTTAAAGCGGCTAACGGGCAGAGGGTAAAGCGGGGAGAAGTGATAGGTTGGGTGGGCAGTACCGGCAAAAGTACCGGGCCGCATTGCCATTACGAGGTACATATAAATGGAGAAGCGGTTGACCCGGTTTACTTTTTTTACAACGACCTTAATGCCGAGCAATACGACAGGTTGCTGAAGCTGGCCGCTACCGGCAGTGCCAAAAGTTTTGATTGATGGTTGCAGATTTACTGCAACTGTTTGCGTAAGTAATAAGCCAGCTTGATGGGTTAAAAATGATATAACAAAACAGGAGTAAGCATTATATTGTTAAGTTCGTTTGTAGAAATAAGGTAATACGCCCTTGTTTTAATACCCAGTTCAAATTTTGTATCAATGTATTTTGAATACTGAATACCTATGAATGCACCAGCCTCTTCTAATTTATAGCTTTTGTAATTTCGTTCTTCAACAAAAATTCCTCCATTTAAATAATCAGCGATTTCCACTTCCTGCTGATTGCTTCTTAAATAAAATAACCCAATCCCATATTTAAACGCAGGTGCTTTTCTGCTAAAATCTCTTTCGTAATACAATTGAAAAAACTTATCAGTATGTGTAATCTTCCAGTCTCTGATGGTCAAATTATAATATACACCCTGATAATTAATTGTTCTTTTATTAACTGAAGCAGAATAGGCAAACCCTAAATTCGCCTTTTTACTTATCCTGTATTTGATTTCTGCACCGCCAATTGAGCCAATAAAGTTTTTGTTAGAAAACCTTTTTGCAGGGGGGCCACTCACTTCATCGTAGCTGCGCACAAAAAAATTACCATTTAAACCGTAATGCACCTCTGCCGAAAATTTCATTACCTTTTGTGCAAACAAGGTACAACTGGTGCAAAAAATGCAGATAAATAAAAATAAACGAACTATCATATTCTTCGTAGTTTAAGCTTGTTAATATTATTTAAAATTAATACATCCGGCGCAATTGTGTGCCGGATGTATTAATAAATATCCTAAAAGGTATTATATGGCCATGTCCATCCAACACTGCCCCCTCCCCATTGATTCGCATCGTACACCGGCCAGCCGTGAGTAAACGGTAAGGGCAAAAATGTCGCATCATTGCTAAATCCAAATCCCTGATCCTGAAAAGAGCCAGCAAAATAGGAATTACGTGATATTTTCAATTGCCTTATGATTTCATCCTGAGATGTAACAGAAACTGTAAAGCCGATTGTACCTGTTATAGTTGACCCGGATACAACAGTAACTGTCGTGCCTATTGAGCCATTAAATGTTTTTGTATTGGTATTGTCTTCTTCATATACACCAAAAACCTGTTCTAAGTCCGCGGGCACCCAATCATCATCCCATACAATAAAGTTTCGCAGCCACCTTTTATGTCTGATATCACCTCTGCTGAAATTTACCGAAGCTATATCCTGAAAAGTAGTAACATGGCCATTAACGGGCTGTAGATACCCGGTTAAATGACAATATTTTATCTCAGAGCCTCCACCATTGCCAGTAAAACTAATCAGCCTGTCATATTGACTTTTGCAAATTCCTTCACCTAAGTACACCCTGCTTACGCCGGGTGGTGGCGGTGGTGGTGGCGGCGGAAGAAGGGGTGTGGGGTCAGGTTCGATACC
>JANMDL010000356.1:0-8069 GCA_031376295.1 Chitinophagales bacterium | reverse complement strand
TACAACATGCTTAAATATTGTTACAGCCTGTTGTGGCGTTCCAGGTCAATTCGGTCAAAACGATGGAGGATTGGGACATATTATATATAATATATACATTGGCTTTATAACATCATTAGCAATTTTTAATGCCGTCGTATTATTTGTTGCCATCATAAAATGATACATTATAGAATTTGTTGAATTCTTCATAACAAAAGGGGTAGAAACATATTTGAAAACTGTTTTAAGTCTTTCTCTGTATAAATTTCCCGCCTTTTCGATTGCATTGCGCTCTTTCTCAATAATTGTTTCCTCGCCAAAAAGTGTATTTTTTTTGGACTCTTTATAAAAAAAAGACAGTATAACATTCCTATCTAATCCCAGAAACCTCTCCAATCTTTCCAGCCATGCATCGGAAATATTATAATCGTTTTTGAGTAACCTGCCAACTCCCATTCCAGTTGGAACTAATATCCATAAATCAATCCCAAGGCCTTTCAAACACTCAATCGAACTCCAATCAAGCGCCATTCCGTAAGGATCAACAAATGCCAGTACTCTAAAGGAAGGCTTTTTTCCAAGATAATCAGCCATACTTTTTAATTTCACATTACAATCTTCTGACACAACATGTGTTTGCTTACTCTTAAAATCGTGCTTGATTAACGCTTCAAGCTCATTTTTATTTTTAGTATCTTTTTCAACAAAATAGTACAAATCAAAAGGTTTTGGCTGGTCTATCTCTAATATCCTAAGGGCTGTACCTTTGATAACTTCGAAGTCAGTTTCATCATTTTTATAAATATTACCAGAACCTGCAAACCCATCAAAGTACAATAATTTAAACTGGGGGTGTTTGTTCATAATGATAAGATAAGCCTTTGCATAAGCTACTACCATTTCAATTTTTTGCTGTGTCCAATTTCCTCCAAATTGATTCATACAAGTTAGTTTAGGTTAATAGGTAATTGATAACTGGGTAAAAGTAATTATTTCTTCCCATCAAAACAACTTGCCCTGCCCGCCCGGCACCTGGAACTTTGTGGTATCCAATCCCCAGCGCTCGGCATTCATCCCGTAAAGTTTGCCATACTTTTTGTACTGCTGTGCCACTATCTGTGCAATATGGCCCTCACCCCTCATGCGTACGCCCCAGCGGCTGTCGTTTACTTTGCCATCATGGCTTTGTTCTATTAAATGCCAAACCTTATCGGCCCTGTCGGGGAAGTTTTTGTACAGCCAGTCGTGAAACATGAGTTTAATCGCACCATTCAGGCGGATAAAAGTATAAGCTGTAAATGTAGCGCCATTATCCGCAGCCGCTTTCATAATGCGCTGCATTTCATGTTCGTTCAGGCCGGGTATCATAGGCCCCAGCATCACACCCATGCGTACCCCGGCCTTGCTTAGTTCATTAATCAGCTTCAGGCGTTGCTTTGCGGTGGTGGTACGTGGTTCCATCACCCGGCGCAGGTCTTCATCCAGCGATGTGATGGATACCAGTATGGATACCAATTGTTTTTTTGCCATCTGCTGAAGTATATCCATATCCCGCAGCATACCTGCATTTTTGGTAATCATGCCTACGGGTTGGTTAAACTCGTTGCACACTTCCAGCAGGCCGCGGGTGAGGCGGTATTTTTTTTCGGCTGGCTGGTAGCAGTCTGTATTACCGCTAAGGCTGATGGGCAGGCATTCCCACTTGGGATGCATCAAAAATTTACGCAGCAGTTGCGGCGCATTTTTCTTTACAATAATTTTTCTTTCAAAATCAAGCCCGGCACTGTAGCCCCAGTACTCATGCGCATTACGGGCATAGCAGTATATGCAGCCGTGTTCGCAACCTGCATAAGGGTTCATACTGTACCACATGCCCACATCGGGGCTGTCAACTTTGTTTACAATGCTTTTGGCCTCCTGCTCAATGTACTGTGTGGCATGGTTGGGCTCCGTCCAGTCGTCGATGCCTTCAATATGTTCCCTTACTATACTGTTTTTTAAAAAACGGTTTTGGGTGTTGATCTGTGCGCCACGCCCATGCAGGTAACCATTATTTTTTTCTTCGTCTCCGTGGACTGTGTTTTCCTGTATCATTACTAACATGCCGCCCCTACGGGGCTGTTTTTTAAACTTTTATGTACCATAGCTTGTGTTGATTTTCCGGGTACTGCTGCATTTATGCAAACAGTGCTCCCTGTTTTGTACTTACCGGCAGGTTCATCAGTTCAAAGCGTTCTACTATCTGCCATGCCCTGCTATCCAGTGGGCGCTTTATCAGCAGCATGCTATCAGCAATAAAGCTGCCGGTAAAATGCCTGTGTTCGTATTCTAACCAGGCTTTTTCATATTGCCAGGGCAGCAGTTTGCTTGCCAGGGTAATATACGGCTCGGTAATAAAATGCGGGCTGCTGTCGCTGCTTTTCATCAGCCGCTGCGCCACTTTCAGTTCTTTTACCAGGTGCTGTATATGGTTTTTGGTGGCTACATTGATGTATATGGTATGCGATGGAAAACTGCCAAAACCATTCAACTCCACTTTAAAAGGAAAGCTGCCCATGGCGATGGTATGCAGGCGATTACGCAGGCGCTCTTCGCTCATTTGCCAGGTTACAAACTGTGCCAGGGTAATATGCGGCTTACCTCCCGGCAAAGGTGTTTGAAAATCAGTATGAAATCTTTGTTTCTGCTGCAGGATGCGGTTGCGCAGATCCTCATGCGGCTGCAGCACCAGCAGGTACTGTGCCTGCCGGTAAGCGGGGATGTTCATTAATTTTCCCATGTTGATAAATTAATTGGTGGCAAAACTTGTTTACTAATAATTTTGGTATAAATTTACTAATAATTTTGGTAAATAAAATTAATTTATATGGAAGTTGAAAAATTTTTTCCGGCGGGCTATACCGGCAGTAAGCGTTTTGCCCAGCAGGATATACCCAATGCCAATGCCACAGGCTTTGTGGCAGCGGCGGATGACTATATGGAACGGGGCATAGACCTGAATGAGCAACTGATTAAAAACAAGCCTGCCACGTTTTTTATGCGGGTAAGCGGCAACAGCATGGTGGGCGCCGGCATACGGGATGGCGATATTGTGATTGTGGACCGCAGCATAAAACCGGTTAGCGGCAAGGTAGTGATTGCTGTAGTAGATGGCGAAATGCTGATACGCAGGCTGGAGCAGACTTTTAACCGGATGCGGCTGATACCGGAAACGCCCAGGCTGTCGGCAATTGAGGTTACAGAATTCAGCGAAGTGAGTATTTGGGGTGTGGTGGTTTATTGTATTCATGCTTTGGCCTGAAGACCAGAGCAATGGAGCAGGCTTATAGAGAAGAGCATAAGCAATTTCAAATTCCATTGCTCCGGGCTTCATGCTCCATTGCCCCGGGCTTCAGCCCGGGAGAGATAGATTAGGATAGAAAAATAGATTACAGGGCAAATTGAATATACAAGAAGCTGCACAAGCATAAATGTAAATTGAGTGCTTCATGCTCCATTGCCCCGGGCTTCAGCCCGGGAGATAGAAAAAATAGTAAATCAATCATTATGTCATTTTTAAAAGTATGGCTCCACATAGTATGGTCTACCAAATTAAGAAAGCCGTTGTTAACCGACGACATCTGAACAAGGGTTTTTATGCACATCAAAAACAATGCACACAGCAAAGGCATTTATGTTGATCACATAAATGGATACACCGACCATGTGCATTGCCTTATATCGCTGGAAGCAGAGCAAACAATCGCCCAAACAGTGCAATTACTAAAAGGGGAAAGTGCTTTTTGGATAAACAAACAGCAGCTTACCCAAGAAAAATTTGAATGGCAGACTGATTATTTTGCTGTTTCGGTAAGTGAGTCCGGCATCCATGCAGTTCGGCAGTACATCCGCAAACAGGAAGAGCATCACCGTAAAAAATCTTTTGAACAGGAGTATGGTGAATTTATTGAGAAATATGGGTTTGTACTATTGGAAGGTTAAGCAGCCAAAAAAGATATCGTTGCATTAAATATGCTGCTAACAATTAACCCCGCTGACCGGAAAATAAGGCACCAGAAATATTATGAAAGCGATTGTGGATTGTAACAGTTTTTATGCCGCCTGCGAACGGGTGTTTAAGCCGGTGCTGCATGGCAAACCGGTGGTGGTACTCAGCAACAATGATGGTTGTATCGTATCCCGGTCGGATGAGGCCAAGCTGCTTGGTGTGGGCATGGCTGCGCCGTATTACCAGAGCAAAGACATTATTGAGCGGAACGATGTGGCTGTTTTTTCGAGCAACTACCACCTGTATGGCGATATGAGCTGGCGGGTGATGGAAACCCTTCGGATGCTGTCGCCGGATGTGGAGGTATATTCTGTAGATGAGGCATTTTTGAACCTTGATGGCATTGACAATAGCCTGCTGCAGAAGTATGGCCTGTTTATAAAAAAAACCACCGAACAGTGGACGGGTATACCGGTGAGCGTGGGCATAGCCCCCACCAAGGTGCTGAGCAAAGTGGCAAACAGGCTGGCGAAAAAAAATAAGCAGTCTACAGGGGGCGTAATGGTGCTGCCCACCCCGGCGCACCAGCAGGAAGCCTTGGAGTGTACACCGGTGGAAGACATTTGGGGGGTGGGCCATGAGAGTGCAAAAAAATTAAAATTGTTTAACATACTCAATGGCTGGCAACTGCGCAATATGAGTGAAGAATGGGCTAAAAAAAACCTGGGCGGCATTGTAGGCATAAGGCTGATAAGAGAACTGAATGGTGAGCCCTGTATTGAAATGAAGGACCCCCTGAAATCAAAAAAAATGATTGCTACCACCCGCATGTTTGGCAAACCTGTTTTTGAACTGAAACAGTTAAAAGAGGCCGTTGCAACCTATACTACCAGGGCGGCGGAAAAGCTGCGCAGGCAGCATGCCGCCGCCAAAGTTATTAATGTGTTTGTGGTAACCAACGATTATGGTAACGATTACCAGTACGCACCACGAACCAAAGGCACATACACCACATTGCCTGCAGCCAGCTCCATTACACATGAACTGATAAGCCATGCGCTGCCCTTGGTGGAGCAGTTGTACAAAAAAGGCAGCCGCTACTTAAAAGCCGGTGTAATGCTGAGCGGAATTGTGCCGGATACAGCAGTACAGTCGAATATGTTTGAACCGCCTGCGCCTGGTAACATGCGGAAGTTAATGAGTATGATTGACAATGTAAACTTCAGTATGCGTAATGATGTGGTAAAATTTGCCGCAGCAGGCACTACTAAAAACTGGAAGATGCGGCAGGAGATGCGGAGCGCCCGCTGCAGCACCCGCTGGGAGGAGATGAAGACGGTAAGCTAAATTATTTTGAACTCGTAGGCCGCTTTAATAAGACCAACTGTGTTTTTAACGTGCAGTTTGTTCAGCAGGTTTTGCCTGTGGCTGTCTACAGTACGTTTGGCTATTTTCAGGTCGCTGGCTATTTCATCATTGGTCATTTCCAGGGCTATGCGTTTCAAAATTTCCATTTCCCGCTTGGTAAGCCCGTAACTTTCCGGGGTGCCGGTACGGATATTGTTGCGCTCAGCATCCAGCAGCTTTACAGCCACTTCATTGGAGTAGTAAGGCCTGTCTTCCAGTATATTCTGAATAGCCAGCAGCAGTTGCGATGGTTCAATATTTTTTAATACATAGCCCTTGGCGCCAGCATTTAACATATTGGAGATGTAAGAAAGTTCATCATAGTTAGATAGTGCCAGTATTTTGGATTCGGGCCGGTACATCATAATACTTTTAACCGTTTCGGCACCGCTGATACCAGGCATCTGGTAATCCACAATAATACCATCGAAATTTTTCCGCAGTACTTTATTAATCGCATCCTCCCCGCTGTCTGATTCCGTAATGTCAAATTTGTAATATCCCTGCTGGGATTCAAGCATTACCTTGATGCCATCTCTTACCATCTGGTGATCGTCCACAATCAAAAGGCTAATTGTCTTTACAGACCTCGCAGCAGTAACCATGTAATCTATTTTACGTATTGACGGGTAAAGTTAACTCATATTTTGTTCCTTTACCCGGCTTACTTGAAATTTGCACATTCGCATTGTGTGCTTTAACACGGGATTGTATATTTTTAAGCCCCATACCAGCCGGTCTGACTTTACTAATATCAAACCCTGTGCCGTTATCCTTAAGTATCATCCTGGCCTGCCTGGCATTATGGCTGAAAAGTATATCTATTTTACTGGCCTTACCATGCTTAATAGCATTGCTGATAAATTCCTGTACGATTCTGAATACGGCTATTTCCAGTGAAGTATCCAGGCGTGGAAATGTGCTGCCACCTGTTAGCCTGAAGGAAAGTTGCCTGGGTATAGCTGTCTGGCTGCACAATTCCTTAACAGCTTCCACCAGCCCGAAGGTTTCAAGCGTTTTAGGCATGAGGTTAAAACAGATATTGCGCATATCTGCCAGCACCCTTACCAATGCATCGTTAGACTTGAGCAGTATCTGCTTCTGCTGTTCATTGGTTACAATATTTACTGAAGTGCCGATATAAAACTTAATGGCCGATATCTGCTGCCCGATGCTGTCGTGAATATCCTTGGCGAAGCGCTGCCGTTCTTTTTCCTGTGTATCGGTAATGGTGCGTATGATGAGGCTTTCTGTCTGCTTCTGGAGGGTAATATCTTTTGCTGTTATCAGAAATCCTATTTTCCGTTTTTGGGCATTGATAAGATGGGTAACTGAGAGAAGTACGGGGAGTATCTTGCCATTAAGCCCCCTCAGTGATATTTCTTTCTGCAACTCGTTACTGCTGCGCTTAAGGGTTTTGGCCACAACAGGAAACAGTACCTCTGTCTTTATTGCTACAAGGCTGTCAAATGGTTTGTTAAGCAAACTCTCCAGGCTGCTGCCCAACTGGTTCATCACCGAATTGTTGGTGTTCTGAATTAGGCCTTTGCCATTCACCACAAAAACCATATCGGATACAGAATTAAAAATATTGTTGAAGTAATCCCTTGAAATGGTGGTGGTCTTCAATTCTTCACCAAGCATGTTTACGCCGGCAATAAAAGCATCCACCTCATCAAGCCTGGGGGATAAAGCAAGCCGTTTATCAAAATTACCGGTGGAATAGCTGCTGAGAAGCTTATTTATTTTTGTGAATCGCTCATCCAAAGTGAAATTATTTTATTTTTCTTTAAACTTCTGCAACCAGTTAAGGGCTGTCTTAGTATTGGTAAAGATACGAACAGGCATGGGAGGTTTATTAACCGAAAGATAAAAATTAGCCACAAAAGAGCCAAAAGAAGATTTGAGGATAATGGCCGCGGCTTTAATGCCTTTGGATCCTTCTTTAGATGCCATAAACTCACGGGTACGTTTATCCATACTTACAATTCCTTCACTTGCTATCAGCGCAGGCACATCCTTCCCACTTGTAAATTCCAGTCTTGCATTTACAATTTCCCTGGCCATTTCTATATTCATCTTGATACCTTTTTTGTAGGTGCCGATCAATATGCCGTCTTTCAACTCCAAATGCACATATGGTGTGTCTAATATCTTATTCATCTATTTAGCAGTCTTTAACAACAAAAGTACGCATAAATACCTAAGAATTTCTCTTAACGCTAATCAAAAAAATTACGTCTTTAATGGGTTGTATTTTATCTGGTAAAGATAGAATTTTGTTAATTATATGCAAAGCCTCAAAATCATATCTATATGAGTAAAACCAATGCGTTTTACGATACTCTTGAACAGATTGGTAACCACGGTATACAAAGGGGTGTTTTTCACCTTTATGCCGAAGACAACCAACTGATTGGTAATCAAATCATACTCAATGGTAAAAATGTGGTGAACTTTGGTTCTTGCAGTTACCTTGGGCTGGAATTTGATAAACGGATGATAGACGCCGTGAAACAGGCCGTTGATAACTATGGCACACAATTTTCCGAATCAAGAGCTTATGTATCCATAGGCAAGTACAAGGAACTTGAAAAGCTGCTGAATGAAATTTTTGAAGCACATTGTGTTGTTATGCCCACTACGACCCTGGGGCATATAGCTGCTATCCCTGTTCTTGTTGGTGATGAGG
>JANMDL010000342.1:0-7459 GCA_031376295.1 Chitinophagales bacterium | reverse complement strand
CTTTGTTTGTATGCCCGCATAAGCATAAGCAAAGGGTACTATGGTGGCAGCAAAGCCAAGGAACAGAATGGGTGGATGTATCACCATCCAGTAATTGCGCAGCAGGATATTGAGCCCCACACCATCTTTTATAAAGCTGAGGTAATTGGCTTGTGCAAAAATGGGTCCGGCTATTTCATTTCTTGTTAATGCAAAAGGATTATTGCCGATGCGTGTGCCAAAAAAGTAAATACCCAGCAGCATAAGGGTTATAAAAAACTGGGCAAGGCTGATAACGCTCATTACGGGTGCCTCCCAGGTTTTGCTCTTTTTAATGAGTATGCAGCCGAGTACCGAGTGCCAAAGGCTCCACAATAAAAAACTACCGCTCTGGTCTTCCCATATGCAGGCCAGCAGGTACTTGTATTCTAATTCTTTTGAGGAATGTTTATAGGCATACAGGTATTCAAAATAATGGCTGGAGCAGATATGCAGCAATACGGCGAATATACCCATCGCCATGGCCATTTGTGTTAAAAAAGCGATACGTGAAAAACGCAGCCAGGAAATTTTTTTTGCAGGATCGGCAGTAAAAGAGGCTTTGCCATAACCGATAACCGCCAGCAGGGAGGCTACCAGTGCAACTATTACAAAAAAATGTCCAATCTGTCCTGGTAGTAAATGTTCACCTTCAAATGGCATCCGCTTATGTTTGTTTTTTGGTTCTTAAATATTTGCACTTGTAACACATGGGGGCCTCAACTGTTCAGTGATTAACCGCCGTTTACCGTTTTTTCCAATTGCTGTTTGTCATCCTTGTATTTACTGGGGCACTTTAATAAAATATCCTTGCATTCAAACACTTCGCCCTGCATTTTGCCTTTCAGCACTACCCGCTCACTTTTTTCAAGATCGGTTGGTTTTTCTTTGTGGTAAACCACTTTTGTTTTGCCACCGAGGATGTACATTGCATAAAAGGTAAGGTAATTTGGGTCTTTTACAGCATCATACTCAATTGGCTGGCTTATATCTAATTTGGCAATTAGATGCACAAATACACCCTGCTTTTGTTTGGCAGATGCAATAGAGTCATAAGTTGAGAAGTCGTTGGCAGAAAAAATGATTAACGCAACTATCGAAATGGCGACAGCAATCAGTATTACAATATGTGTCCTTTTCATGCTTTTAATTTAATTGCAAAGGTAACGTAAAACAGCTTTCTGTTACTTGTTTGTATTTATTTTAAAAGAGGTTGTAATTTACAGCCTGTAAATGCAGCAAATGTTCATAAAAAGATTGTTCTATGAGTGGCGGGTACTTTTCTGGATGGTACTGGTTTTAATACTGGCACAACTGTTTTTTATGTACAAAGGTATCGAAAATGTTCCCTTTTTCCTGTACCACATGTACGCCCAGCCGCATGGCCATAAGGATTCAGCAACGGTACTGCTGGTGAAAACAGAGAATAGCTATATTAACAACAAAACCTTTAGTAACCGGCAGGAAGAATTGCTCTTTAATGCAGCAGGGTACTGGTTGTCACTTAAAAGCAGCGCAAGGGACACCATTCTGCCAGTGGTAGAAAGCCGTTTTAAGAGTCGGATGCCGGCGGCTATGTATGCCCGCATGGAGCAGCAGTTGAGCAACAGCAGTGCAGCAATTGACAGTTTCCCTGCCTGGTGGAGCCGCTATTTCTACAGTATAAGGCCGCAAACAAAGGAGCCTGCATGGCTGGTGCAAACCAGGGTATCACTCAATCCGCCCTATTCAAAATCTCCTCAGGATTCCATCCTATTCACCATCAGCAGGTAAAATTTTGACAACAAGTCATACATATTACCCCCGCAGTTTTATAGCCAGGATTATTTTCTGCTGGCTGTTTGTGATATTACTGTATTTTTTTGCCACTGGCAGCCTGCTTTCGCAAATGCAATTGCCGGTAACCATTTACCCAGGCAGCGACAACAGTTTCTGGCTCATGCACATTCTCAATGTTCCGCAATTCCTGCTCAGGCACTACTTAGTGGCGCTGCTTTTTGATATTGTACTTACCAGTTCCTGTATCATCTGCATATTTGTGCCGCAGCAACGGTTTTTTACCTGGATAACCGTAATAGGGGTGTGGGTGCTCTATTTCTGTTACTGTACTGCAGCTGGTAAACATTATGCTCAAATTGGCTACCTGCTTACTCCCATCGCATTTTTGGCAGTAAAAGAAGCTAAATTCAGCCTTTTGTGGGAATTGCTGCGGTATTGGGTTTGTTTTTTATATGTATCTGCCGGATTGTATAAATTGTATTACGGTGGTTTTGCAGACGGGGCTACCATGAGCAATATTGTGGCACAAAGCAATGCAGACTGGTTGCCATTTGCACATTCAGGGTGGCAAAGCAGTTCAATCAGGTATTTTATAGAAAATCCGGGTTTTGCGCAATGGTTTTACCGGGCAGCAACCCTCTTTGATTTGGCACTTATTATCGGCTTTTTTACCAAAAAGGCTGATAAATGGCTTCTTCTTGGCCTGTTATCTTTTCATGTGGGTAATTATTTTCTCCTGCACATCTCTTTTGTTGAGCAGTCGCTTATCTTTGCGCCGCTTATGCCCTGGCACAAATGGGCTAATTATTTTCAATCAATAAAAGGCAATGACTGACCTTTCGCAATTTGACCCCAACTCAGTAGGTAATCCCAACAATAATATTTTTGGCTTACCCTTTACCGAAGAAGATGCGGCATTAGTAATAGTACCCATTCCCTGGGAGGTAACTGTAAGCTACAGGGGAGGCACGGCAAGGGCTCCTGAGCATATTTTTAATGCAAGTTTGCAGATTGACCTCTTTGATCCTGATGTGCCCAATGGCTGGAAACAGGGCTTTTTTATGCGTACTCCCGATAAAAAATTGCTGATGAAGAGCGATTACCTGCGTAAGGAAGCTGAACTCTACATTAACTATATAGCCAATGGTGATATAGTGGCCGATAATAAATTCATGTGCAAAACGCTGAAGGAAATTAATGAGGGCAGTAATTTCCTGAATGCATGGGTATATGAGCAAACAAAAGAATTACTGGATGCTGATAAGCTGGTTTGCTTACTTGGGGGCGACCATAGCACACCACTTGGTTTTTTTAAAGCCATTGCAGAAAAGCATGGTGATTTTGGGATACTGCAGATTGATGCACATTGCGACCTTAGAGTTGGTTATGAAGGGTTTAAATATTCTCATGCTTCGGTAATGTACAATGCATTGAATGAAATACCTGAACTAACAAAACTGGTTCAGGTTGGCATCAGGGATTATTGCGAGGAAGAATGGCAAGTTATCAACGAAAGTAATTTCAGGATAATCACTTATTTTGATAAAGAAATAAAGGAAAGGCAATATGAGGGCCAGGTATGGAAGCAGATAGCTGATGAAATCGTTAATCACCTGCCGCCAAAAGTATTCATCAGTTTTGATATAGATGGACTTGATCCAAAACTTTGTCCGCATACGGGCACACCGGTGCAGGGAGGCTTTGAAACAGAGCAGATGTTTTATCTTTTTAAAAGATTACTGCAGAGTGGCCGCAAGCTGATAGGGTTCGACCTGAATGAAGTGGGTGTAAGCCGTGATGAGTGGGATGAGAATGTAGGAGCGAGGGTATTGTTTAAACTGTGTAACCTGCTGGTGGCTGAAAAGGCAGCACAAGCCAGTACTGAAGCAGCCATCACTGCAAATACAGTACAACATTAATCCTATAACATGCAGGAGGAGTATGAATTTGTTTTAAAAACGGAGAAACTGCCATCATATAACCGTATCAGCTATATTGTATTTGTATTAAATGCAGTCTCGCTTTTTTTTATTGCCATTATTACTGATAATAAACAGTTTCAGCGCTATGCACTCACCGGCAGTATTATCTGTATTGTATGGACGGTATTAAATCTGCTGCGGTATTACAGTATCAGTTACCAGAAACTCCGTTTTACACCCGGATACCTGTTTATTTTTTTTGTGTGGATAATGCTTCACCAGTATTTGGCAGCAGCCGTTATAATACTGCTGGCTTTTTTAGATTATTATTCCAGAAGGGAGCTGTTGGTAAAGTTTACAAAAGAACGGGTGGAATATCCTTCTTTCCCCGCAAAAATTATTGAATGGCAGCAATTGCAAAATGTTGTGATAAAAGACGGTTTGCTCACCATTGATTTTACCAATAACAAAATGTTGCAGGCAGAAGTAGATGAAGAAACCTTAACTGATGAAGAAACAGCGTTTAACCTCTTTACAGCTCAATGTATTCTGGCTGCACCAAAGCAACAAAATGAGCTTTCTGAATAAGTTTTTCGTAAGTTTGGTGATAAAACTTCTTCATGCAAAAAAAATCATCTCTCCTTATCATTGTCTTTCTGATACTGGCTTTACAGCATTCAGCTCAATCAGTTGAATATGCTGTTACGGGCGCTGCATTTATCAATACTGCCGATGGCAAGGTGATAGAAAATGCGGTAATACTGGTGGAAGGCGACAGGATAAAGGATGTTGGCAGGGCAGGGAAACTGAAAATTCCTGCCGGGGTAAAAGTGATTTATGCAACTGGTAAATGGATATTGCCGGGTATGATAGACGGGCATATCCACCTTTTTCAGTCTGGCGGCCTTTATACAAGACCCGATGCAGTAAACCTTAGTAGTTTTTACCCTTACGAAAAAGACCAGCAGTGGATAAAGGACAACAGGGCAGACCTTATGCGCCGGTACCTGGCCTGCGGCGTTACTTCTTTGGTGGATGTGGGCGGCCCGTTCAGTAATTTTGATGTGCGTACCTATTGCAATGCATCACCAATCGCCCCAAATGTATATGTTACCGGGCCATTGATATCTACTTACCAGCCCCCCAATCTTGATAAAAATGATCCACCCATCATTAAAGTAAAAAATGAGGAAGAAGCAAGAGAACTTGTGAGGAAGCAGTTGCCCTATAAACCTGATTTTATAAAGATATGGTACATTGTTTTACCCGGACAGTCCGCAGAAAAAACACTCCCCATTGTTAAGGCCACCATTGAGGAAGCACACAAAAATAATTTAAAAGTTGCAGTTCATGCTACCGAATACGCAACAGCCACGCTGGCAGTAAAAGCCGGTTGCGATATTCTTGTACACAGCATAAATGATAAACCGGCAGATGCGGCATTTATTGAGTTATTGAAGACAAAGAAAATAACCTATATACCCACCATGATTGTTGGACAGAAGTACCGGGAAATGTTTACACAGCAGCATAGTTTAAGCCAGCATGATTTTAAATATGCCAATCCTTTTGCATTGGGTAGCATTTTTGATTTACAGCACCTGCAGGGCAAGGGTGTACCTTTTGATTATAAGAAAATGCGTGCAGCGAGGAGAGTGGTAAATGAGGAAGACAGTTTGATGGGCATCAGCCTTAAACTTCTTTCAGGCGCTGGTATCAATATCGCAGCAGGAACAGATGCGGGTAATATCGGTACGCAGCATGCCTCCTCCTACCTGGCCGAATTGCTTGCCATGAGGGCTGCTGGTATGAGTAATATGGAAGTGCTGGCTGCAGGTACCATTAATGCCGCCCGTGGATTTGGAAAAGACAACCTGATTGGATCTTTAGACAAAGGAAAACTGGCCGATTTTATTATCCTTGACAAAAACCCGCTTGATGATCTTAACAACCTTGGATTTATCAGCAGTGTTGTGCATCGTGGTAATATTATTTCCACCGATACACTGCTGGCTTCATCACCCGAAATACTTGTACAGCAACAATTAAACGCATACAACAACAGGGATATCGAAGCCTTTCTTGCACCATACAGTGATAGCGTGGAGATTTACGAATTTCCGGCAAAACTGCTTTCAAAAGGCAAAGACAAAATGCGCCCTGATTATGCCGGGATGTTTGAACGTGTTAAAGCGCTGCATTGCAACTTAGTAAAGAGGGTAGTGGAGGGCAATACTGTAATTGACCAGGAAAGCGTTACCGGTTTTGGCCCCAATGCCTTTAAAGCCATAGCCATTTATAAAATTTCAAAAGGTAAAATACAGCAGGTTTATTTTATACAATAGGTTGGCGAAATGTTTTTTATGGAAAAAAAAAGGATTTGCATCTGTACAAAAAACAACGCTTATGTTTACGCAATTTTCAATTCCCGTTTTACATCCCTCCTTTGAGTTACTAAAACGTTCGGCCAGGGTGCTGCACTTTATTGCGGCCTCTGTAATTGCCGTAAATGCCTGGCATGAACTGCAGGTGCAGGATAGCAGCCGCATGCTGGCCATCACCCAGTTGATTATAGCCGCAGACATTTACCTGCTCATCTTTTTGGGTGGTAATGTACTGGAGGCGATGCCCCGTATCAACCTCATTTTCAGGCTAATTGAGTCGCTGGCATTGATGGGCATATGGTTTATGCTGATGTCAGACGGATACTATATACTGAGCCTGGTGCATCTGTTACTTTCAGGGGGTTACTTTTTTCTTTTTTACCGGGAGTGGCGTGTGGTTAAATCAGAGGCGGTTGACATCAGCCAAACCGGGGTTACTTTGCCTAATTTTATAAAAGATGCAGAAATAAGCTGGGCCGATATAAAAGCCATTGTACCGCATTACCGCAGCATTGTGATTGAGACCCTGCGCAGGCAGAAAATAGAATTTACCCTGCGTGAAAATTTAAAAATGGAAGAGTTGCAGCAAATTGACGATTTTTGCCAAAAGCATTTGAGCAACAGGTAGCTGAATAGTTGATAATGGATCTATTTTCCGGCACAACTCTCAGAAAATCATTGCCTTATAGTAGTTATGGCATCTCCTTATATTTTATATTCTGATGGTAACGGAAATATATTTGAAGATACTTCCCTTTATGTAACGGGCCGCAGTGGCTGGGATGCAATGCCTGTGCCGGAAGAGGACTGGATTGAACTGCCGGATGGTGGCCAGTTGTACGAATTACCAGGTCGGCGTGGTATCGGCATTGACGTTGAATCAGGAGAAATGCGTCTTTGCGAAAAAGGCTGGGCCGTAGCCGCTTTTATTCCTCCTGCACATACTGGGCTTTACATTGCAGCCTACGAAACCATGGCCGATGCACCCACATTACCTTTATTTTGTTATACAGCAGCCGGTTGGCTGGCTGAAAAATTTTATGTACCAGCAGTACGTATTGAAAAGGATATAAGGCAGGAGTGTGCAGGATATGAGCAGGAAGCTATTAATACTGGTACTGCTCATCTGCTGAAAACATATCCACATAACAGGTTGATAAAGCACCTGATGGAAAACTGCTGCCAGACATATACCTGCCCTGCTGCCCGCAATTTTGCACTTGGCCGCTGGGAGTGCCCCGTGCCTGCTTCACCAGCATGCAATGCCAATTGCATAGGCTGCATCTCTTTTCAGCCGCTGGACGAAACCATTGTAAGTACGCAGGACAGGCTTACATTTAAGCCAACAGCAGAAGA
>JANMDL010000332.1:0-6895 GCA_031376295.1 Chitinophagales bacterium | reverse complement strand
GGTTCGACTTAATAAATTTAACAGGCATTGCATAAGTAAAAAACGAGCGCAGGCTCCAGTAACCATCCAGGTTTACAGGTTTTGATAATTGTGAACCCCTGCGCAGGGTAACAGAACTGTTGAGCACACTATCAGCTGCCGCAATATAAGTGGCATTGCCGATGTAGTTGTTGTTCTGCTGCAAAAACAGGTTGGCAAAAAAACTTTTCCCTTTACCTGTATTGGTAAAGGTATACCGGGTGCTCAGTACATTGCTGAACTGCTGTTTAAGGTTGGTATTGCCCGTTGAAATAAACAGCGGGTTGGCATTGTTAATCACATCCTGCAACTGGTTTACCGATGGCGCATTGGTGCTGCTGCGGTACATTACCCTGATGCTGTTTTTTACATTGATTTTTTTGTTCCACATCAGCGATGGCAGAATATTGTTGAATGATTTTTTTACATTAGCCGCAAAAGGGAATATTTGAGTGCTGCTCAAAGTGGTGTACTGGTAAGCAATGCCTGCCGAAAACATATTATCCCTGTTACCTTTGCGGTAACTAACGCCTGCATTGTGCTTTACAACAGTATTGTCAAACTTATTAGACAGGTTATTATCGAAAACGGAGTATTTACCACCAGCATAGTCGTACTGGTAAGCTTGCTGGTCAGATTTGCTTTTGGTAAAGGATGGCGTGTAGTTAAATTGTAACTGTCCACTTTTACCCACAGCTTCAGTATAAGCAATATTAGCCGATAACTGGTGCCCGTTGGTCAGTTGGTCGGTAAACTGCTGCAGCGAATCGTTAAGGTTGGTGCCGGTGCGGTAATAACTGTTCTGATTTTTTATATAAGTTTCCCCGTCTTTACGATTGATAGCTGTATTAAGGTTGAGCGAAATTGTTCTGCCTCTTTTTTTAAAGGCATGGCGGAAAAGAATATTGTTGCTGAAATTATATCCTTTAGAATTGCTGTTACTGGCGTTGGCTGATTTACTGATAAGCTCTGCGGGACTGAATGAATTAAGCCCTTCGATATTTGTAGAGGACATATTTTTCTGAAAACTTAGCGCAGGAGCAATGCTGACAGAGTTGGCTGAATCGATTTTATACTCAAGGCGCAAGTTAAGCCGGTGATTGTAGTTGTTGCTGCCCGAAATGGTATTTTCATTATACAACTGGTTTTTACCCGTGCTGAGAAAATACGTGGCATCAGAAAGCTGGTCATTATTGTTATTGTTGTTATTAAAAAAGTAGCTTCCTGAGACTTCGGCTTTTTTGCCCCATTGGTCAGAAAAGTTAAGGCCAATTGAATTTGTTTTGCTGATACCATTTTGCTGGCCTACCAGAAAGTTGCCGCCATTGTTATTTCCACCACCGCCAAAATTGCCGCCGCCACCACCACCTCTTGGTCCGCCACGGCCGCCGCCACGGTTGCCGCCGGTAGAGCCGCTGGTTACACCCAGTAAATCCTGTGTGGCAAAATTTTGCTGGTTGATATTGTTGCTGAGGCCCACAATGGAGAGCCTGCGGTTATTTTTAAAAAGGCTTACGTTGCCACCAGCCGAATAGCGCCCATCGGTACCTGCGCCTGCATATACACGCCCAAACTGGCCGCTGCGCATATTGGCCTTGGTAACAATATTAATGGATTTACTGCTGCTGCCATCATCAAAACCGGTAAAAGCTGCCTGGTCGCTCAACCTGTCAAATACCTGTATTTTATCAATTACTTCAGCAGGCAGGTTACGCAGTGCCGCCGTAGCATCATCACCAAAAAAGTCACGGCCATCCACCGTTACTTTCCTTACCTGTTCGCCCTGTGCGGTTACATTACCGCTTTTATCCACTGTAATACCCGGCAGCTTTTTTATCATGTCCTCGGCTGTAGCATCCGGGTTTACCTTAAACTGACTGGCACTGAACTCCACTGTATCGCCTTTTTGCTTTACGGGGGCTGTTTTGCTGGTAACTGTCACTTCACCCAGCAGTTTACTCAATTTGGTAATGGAGAAGGGTATGGCTTCTTTGTTGCTAGCCTGGAGGTTTATTTTTTGTGAAATTTTTTCATAGCCCACACTGGTAATGGTTAGCTCATAAGCCCTGGCAGTAAGTCCCGTCAATTCAAACCTGCCCTTTGCATCTGTCAGTACTGTTTTTGCTCCGGCAGAATCCCTGCCTGCCTGAATTTTGATTGTGGCGCCAGAAACAGGTTTGCTGTCTTCCTTATCGGTTAACCTGCCCTTTAAAGTAATATCCTGCCCATTTGCGTTACCTGCCCAAAAACCTAAAAATAAAAGGGCAAAAATCGTTCTCATCATAATTTTCCGCTTTGTGTATGTCCATTAGACGTAATTCCTTTTAAAAACCAGCGGTATTAAAAAAAAATATATTCCAACGGGGTTTTCCGCCTGTTTCATGAGGAATTTACAGCAGTGCAGACAGGGGGTTTTACTTTGTTTTTGTAAATACGCATTCAATACAATCACCTGCATACTATTTTCAACGCATTCCCCGTTTATTGGTTCAATAAACCATTGTATCCTCAGCCATGAGCTTTATCCTCAATATTTTCAATTCCTTGTCAGAATCAGGCGTAGCCAAAGCCCAATCTGAAGAAGATAAGGTGAAAATAAAGTATCTTAACCAGGGCATGGTACTGGGTACTTTGATGTTTATACCTGATTTAATATTTGAAGCTGTACTAGGATTTGTACCGGCTACCATACTCAATTTTGTATTTATTGTACTATCTATTATATGTTTTTTTATCCTCCGACAGGGTAAATACAACCTGGCCAGGAATTTCACTTTCATCGGGCTGGATCTTATCCTTTTAACAGCCAATTTTACTGAAGGTACACAAACGGGCAACTACCTTATTTATACCTCACTGATATTATTATTTCCAATACTGTTTAAGCTGAAGGAGAAGGCCGGTGAAGTAGCGTTCCTGTTGATTTTCACATTAGTATGTGCAGTTGTTTCCGCTACGGTATGTCCAGTTAAGGGATACTTTCCCGGGCTGGATGCAAAAAGCGCTGCAATGATGTTTAAGGGCAGTTTTCTCGTTTCATCAGGGCTGGCGGTTATTTTATCATACATTATCTATACGATTACCCGGCAGAGGGAAACCCAGTTAATAAAAGCCAAAGAGCTGGCAGAAGAAAGCGCCAGGATAAAACTGCAGTTTATCTCCAATATGAGCCACGAGTTAAGAACACCGCTTAATGGCATCATCGGCACCACCAACCTTCTGCGCCTGGGCGAACATACTGCACAGCAAAAAGAACAATATGAACTGCTCACTTATTCATCGCAGCACATGCTGCACCTGGTGAATGATGTGCTTGATTTCAGTAAAATCGTATCGGGCAAAATTGAGATGGAAAACCGGGGCTTTAACCTGCAGCGTTTTGTACAAAATATCTACGCCTCATTTGCACTGCAATTTGAACAGAAGAATTTGTACTTTAAACTGCTTCATAATGATGATGACCTGGATTACACTATTATCGGAGACGATATACGGTTGGCTCAAATCCTCAATAATTTACTATCCAATGCCCTTAAATTTACTCACACCGGCGGCGTTACGCTTGGTATTACAATTACCCGGCCTGCAGAAAGTAAACTGTGTGTAACATTTGATGTACAAGACTCAGGAATCGGTATTCCACAACAAAATTTAGACACTATTTTTGAGCCTTTTGTGCAGGCCGACCCAAATACCACACGCAAATATGGCGGTACAGGGCTTGGCCTTACCATCAGTAAAAACTTAGCCGAAGTTTTTTGCACCACACTTTCTGTATATAGCGAACCGGGTAAAGGAAGTCATTTCAGCTTATCACCTGTATTTACTGTTACTGAAAATAAAAATGATACAGTACAAAGGGCTGAACCGGATTTTAAATCGCTGAAGGGGCTGAATATACTGATTGCAGAAGACAATAAAATTAATATGCTTATTGCCAGAAAGTTTTTGCTGAAATGGGAAGCGGACATAACAGAAGCTTGTAATGGAGAAGAAGCGATAGAGCTGTGCCGTAATGCAGCATTTGATCTTGTACTGCTTGATCTTGAAATGCCACGGGCGGATGGGTTTACAGCGCTTTCAGAAATAAGAAAACTTCACCCTGCAATTCCCGCAATAGCTTTTACCGCCTCTGTTTTTGAAAACATAGAGGAGGCGTTGTTTCAAAAAGGGTTTAACGACTATATCTTAAAACCATTTACTCCTCATGAACTTAATGACAAATTGTACAGGCAGCAACAACTGCTGGTTGTTTGATGCGTGTAGCCGTAAAATACCTTCTCATATCCGCTGCCGCTTATAAATTTAATTTGCATTAACAGCGCACATTGTATATTTTGTTTAAAAATTAAAAATCATGAAACTGACTGCTTTAACTATCTGCTCTGCGGCAATGCTGCTTTTTTCCTGTAATGACAGTGGCAAGGATACTGCCGCCAAGAATGATGACGCTGCAAAAACTACCACACCATCTGACCAGACTGCGGTAAAAAAAGAAACGCCTCCTGCGCCTGCACCCGATAGTGCCACTGCAAATAAAAACATGATGGAGTATGGTACCCCCGGAGATGTGCATAGAATGATGGCCAAATGGGATGGCAACTGGGATGCAGAAGTAAAATTCTGGATGGATCCTGCGGCGCCACCTGCTGTAATGAACCTGAAAACAGTGAATAAGATGGTGATGAACGGACTGTACCAGCAAGCTACCAGTACAGGCTCTTTTAACGGTATGCCTTTTAATGGAATGAGTACTACCGGCTACGACAATCACAGGAAAATGATTACCAGTACCTGGGTAGACAATATGAGCAGCGGGATAATGTATATGGAAGGCACCTGGGATGATGCCACCAAATCGATGAACCTGAAAGGCAAAACAACTGACCCTATGACCAGGCAGCAGAATGATGTGAGGGAAGTAATGAAAATTGTTGACGACAATACACAGGTGATGGAGCAATACATTACACATGATGGAAAGGAGAGTAAAGCAATGGAAATTACTTTTAAAAGAAAAAAATAATCACTTTTAAAATATTTAAAAATGAAAAAGATAACAGCAATACTTTGTTTGCTCTTTGCAGCCGCAGCTGTTAACACGGCTGCTGCACAGGATGATGCCGCCGCCAAAGCCTGGATGGATTTTATGACACCAGGGCCAATGCACACCTGGATGGCGAAATGGAATGGCTCCTGGGAAGCTGAATTAACGCAATGGATGCCCGGCGCACCAGCGACCAAATCTAAAGGCACCAATGAGCAGAGCTCCATTATGAACAACCGTTATACTATAGGCAAATTTACTACCACCATGATGGGTATGCCGATGCAGGGGCAAAGCATGATGGGTTATGACAATGCGAAAAAGATTTTTGTAAGCACCTGGGTGGATAATTTTGGCTCCGGCATTGTATATATGACCGGCACTTACGACGAAGCCACCAAAACTCTTAACCTGAAGGGCAGGCAAACAGACCCAATAACAGGCAAAGACAGTGAACTGAGAGAAGAAATGAAAATTATTGACGACAATACTTATATGCTGATAATGTATGGCACCGGTATGGATGGTGTGGAGCAAAAATTTATGGAAGGTATTTTTAAAAGGAAAAAATAAAAACGGTACTGCATACAAAAAGCCCGGATTCAATAAATTGATCCGGGCTTTTAAATTGGATATAGAGCGGGCTAGTAATTCAGTTTCTTCATATATACAGCATCAGCCTTTACACTCAGCAGTGGTGTGCTGCCTTCGTATTTTTCCTGCTCCACTATAAAATACTGCATACCATATTTACGGGCTTCTTTCAAAACATTTTTAAAATTAATACTGCCCTCTCCCAATATGCAGGAAGCATCTTTATTATCCGCTGCGGCCCCCTTTGTTCTGTCTTTTACATGGCAGGCCCTAAAGCGGTTGGGGTATTTCTTAAACCATTCAACAGGGTCGTGGCCCGCAGTAACCACCCAGTAAATATCCATTTCAAAATCAACCGTGGCAGCGTCTGTATTCTTCATCATCACATCCTGCGGCAACTGCCCTTCCAATTCTTTAAAAGAATAATCATGGTTGTGATACGCAAACCTTATCCCTGCTTTGCGGCATATTTCACCACAGGTATTAAATTCATCTGCAAATTTTTTATACTCGTCCAGCGTTTTTTGCGGGCCCTTCCATGGGCATATTAAATATCTGATACCGATGGCTGCCGCTTCATTTGCCTTCTTTTCAAAATCTTTGGTAATATCGCAATGGCTGGAAACTATCTTCATACCAAGGCCATTTACATATTTTTTAAACTCCGTATTACTCATTCCCCAATACATGCCTTCCTTGCCTTCAAAACTTTCAATTTGCTTATAGCCAAAGCCGGCTAATTGTTTTAAAACACCTTTGGGGTCTTTTGGCATATCATCCCTCAGCGTCCATAACTGCAGGCCAAATGCCCGCATTTTATCTTCCTCATTTTTAGCAAATGCATCCAGCAGAGGGTTGTTTGCAAAAGAAGTAAGTGCCAGCCCTGAAGCCAGCCCGGCTGCCTGTGTTAAAAATTTTCTGCGGTTGTGTGCCATTGTATTTTTTTAAATCGTTTTTCTTAATTGCTGCCGGTCATTATAGTGAAAAAGCACGGTCGCCTTTAGCATAAGGAAGATTACCATCATACTTGCCCGGTACCGGTACATGGCGGAGTGCTTCCGTCATACCTGGTTTGGAAGTAAAATATCCCCAAAGCGTCAATTGCTTCATCATGCTGTAATAGTGTATTGGTTCACCCACAAATGGTGTACCTGCTTTTTTTGCAGCCTCCCTTGGTGCCTTTTCTTTCAGCGATATTGCCGTGTTAAATGCTTTGGCTTCTTTCTCCAGGCTTAC
>JANMDL010000284.1:0-5454 GCA_031376295.1 Chitinophagales bacterium | reverse complement strand
CAAATGGTTTTAGGCTTTTTATACAGGTATGAAAACTTTTTCTTTTTTACTATTGTACTGATCAGTCCCGGGTTAAGTGTCATTTCTGTTATGCTGATACACCCATTTATAACCGGTACAGCACTAAGCAATGGTTTTGTAATCCATACAGTTGCTGTGGAAATTCCAGTATATTCATTAAGTTTTTTAACAGCCAGTTCATACTTTAGTACATTCAGCACAATTTGTGCGCTCACATCCTTATTTCCTGCCAGGTAATTGACAAGAAAATTTGTAAACAGTATAGTTTTATCTGCTGCAGACATTGACTTATTTCTCCGGTTTTCATCATGCTGTGGAAGGTACTCTCCAAAAACATCGAGTTCCATTTTGTATTTTTTCAACAGGGAAAGCGTAATGGAGAAATACTCCCAAAGGTAATTGTGTTTTACTTTTGCAATAAAAGCGCTGAAAAGCTGGATGCTGCTGAGTGACGAATAAATGCCGGGCGGCAATTTTGCTGCTGCAGCACTGTTAACATCCGTACCAGCTTCCTGCATTTTTTTGGCAAAGGAAACATCCAGGATAGCCCTTGAAATTAATGATTGTATATAGCTGTTGGCCTGCATATCAGTTGACACATTGGTACATAACTTCTTTAACTTTATTCAACTCACTGTCTAATTTCTCCCAGGGAATGGTGGATGCCCAGTTGTATTCCAACGTTACAGCCGCAGGAGTACAATTCTTTAAAACAATTTCCAGCAGCTTAAAAATAATTTCCGGCGCTTCTGTTGCATGATTATCCCACATAATACCGCTGTCAGTATTAACACCCGACACATGCACTTCCTTCACCCTGTGCAGTGGAAATTTTTGCAGGGCAGCCAACGGGTCGTAAGAAAAATTTTGTGAGGATATAAAAAAATGTGTGAGGTCAAGCAGCAGTTCTGTTGGTGAATTATTACAGATGGTATTGATAAAATCCAATTGCGACATAGTGCTGCCGGGTACGGAAAAATACAACGGGGGATTTTCTACTATAATGTTTGTTCCAAAAGCCTCTTTATACCGGCAAATTTTTTGTATAATATGCTCCGCTGATGCAGCATTCATAACAGGACTCACTGTGTACCCGATATTATACGGTTCGCCAGGGGCGTACTCATCATAAAAATTATCATCCAATTTTTCAGCTAATATAAAAGAAAGGTGTTCCCCCACCCATGGTGTGCCAGTAGCCTGTATAAAATGCTGAATACGGTTTTTGATTACAGTTTCAGGCTCTGCATAGCCAGCCAGCGAAAGGCTGGCACAATGAAGAATAAGAGGTTTGTGATTGATACGTTGCAGTACAGCCTCATCAAAATGTAGTAATTCAAAAGGGATTTCGATATAGTCAAATTCCTTCAATTGCGCTTCATTCATCTGGTCGATGTAGCTGTTATAGGCCAGACCAACCTGTACGGGCTTTGTACTAAATGTCATAAACCTCCTATTCTTTTTAGCCTTAATCTATAATAATGATTGATGATAATTTACCTATGGGTAGTTTGGAAACACTGATTTCCTTAACCCCAAAAGTTACTTTACCACTCTTTTTAATACAAGCCGCTGCTTTAGCCATAGATTTTACATCCAATGCAAAACTTACTTTAGATGGACCTGCGGGTGCAGCCGCTTTTTTAGGTGCTGCTTTTTTTGCAGCCTTTTTAGGTGCAGCTTTTTTAGCCGCTTTTTTTGTTGCCATAATGGGTTGTTTTAAATTATTAAATATAAATAGTTCACTATTGTATCCGCAGTTGCAGTACCGGTAGTAAAAGGGAATAAGTTATTCAATTGTACAAATAAAATATCCTGAAAAAAAAAGGTAATCCCGATTATTATTCAGTACAACCCAGGTCTGTCTTGCTTCTCCGTTTCCATTTGTTCAGGTCTCTGCATGGCAAATCTCCCTGAAAAAAAATTCTTTTTCTCAACATATTACTAAAATACCGAAAAACTCAGGTCATCAGTTTTGCATTTTTCAGCACATTATGTACCCCTGCGGGAAATTGGGCTATTTTCCTGAATAGAAAATCAAAAAAGAAAAGGCTGACTTCCGGGTGCTCAGTCGATTTCTACAGGTGTAGAAAAAAGCCCTTTCGGAATTTTAGTTACACTTATTTCTTTAAACCTGAAAGTTGCTTTGCCATTTTTTGCAATACAGGATGCAGCTTTTGCCAGGGTTGCTGCGCTTATTGGAACTGCCTGCTTTGAAGAAGATACAGGTGCCGCAGCTTTTTTTGCCACTTTTTTAACAGCAGCTTTTTTTGTTGCCATAATGGGTTGTTTTTAGTGTTGTTACAAAAAATAAATACAGTGGTTACAACTGATAATTTTTGTTCTCAAGGTATTGAACTATTTAAGTTTACTAAACAATTAATATAATAAATGTAGATAATATATAAACGCCTTGTACATTTAAAAGAAAATAAATATGCACACTGTATTAACAAATGCAGAAAGTGAAAAGGGATACTGATTAATTGACAGGCCTGATTAGGTATTATATATGCCTTATGAAATGTTGAGGTAAATACATTAAAAAATAACTATTGATTTTGATTGCTCAAGTAGTTTTTTTATAGCGTGTTATTAGCTGAAAAAAATAGATTTTTCTCTACTCCTTTTCAACCAGTTTTTTTATCTCAGCAATAATAGGATTCCAGCCTTCGCCATTGTTGTATGCCTCCTGGTATCTTCTTTCGCCTTCTGCTACTGTTGAGTAATCGCCCTGCGTTACTGTAAAAAGGGTTTGCCCGTTTTCTTCTGAAAGGCGATAGGTTACAGTGAGGTAATTTTCGCTAATATCGTCAATGGCTGAGTTAGGGTCGATGGTGGTGTAGATTAATAATTTTCCTGGTTCGATGGTTACAATATGCCCCTTTACGAAAATCATTTCTTTGCCTTCGTAGCTGCCTTTCCATAGTAATTCACTGCCGGGTTGCCAGTTAGATACTGTTTTGCAACCAAACATGTACTGCTCCGTTAATTCAGGTTTGGTGAGTGCATCCCATACTTTTGCAGCAGGTGCGTTGATGCTGATACTGTTTTCGACAAATAAGGACATACTTATATTGGTTGTAAAAAAATAATTGGCTCTCTTTGAAAACATATCAGAAAAAGTACACAGCGCCCAAAAAAAAGGCGCTGTGTAATCAATTATATATTAAAAAGGCAAATCATCCACGGGTGCCTGCCCGCTGCTCATTGAAACGGGCATACTCATACCACTATTGTCAGACATGCCGGATGCATTACCCTGCATACCAGGTGTGCCGGATGAGCCTGGTGTACCATCATTACCACCAAGCAATTGAAGGTTTTGCACCCGCATGCGCAAAGTAGCAGCAGCCTGGTTGTCTTTGTTCATGTAGGCATCAGCTTCCGGTGAACCCTCAGCATATACCATCTTGCCTTTTTTAAGGTACTGGGCCACGGCTGTCCTATCCGTCCAGTAAGCACATTCAACCCAGGTAGTCCGCTCTTTCTGGTTGCCCTGTGCATCTTTGTAACGCTCGGTGTGTGCCACACTGAAGTTAATTACATTTTTTCCGTTAATTTCTTTTGTAATGCAATCTTTTCCAAGGTTGCCTACAATCTGCAGTTTAATCATAACTCTTGTTTTCTGTTTATAATCGTTGTATCTGTTTAATGCGTCAAGTTACTTAAACCGGTATTTGTTTACCAATTTGTTTGTTAACATTTTTTTCAACTGATCCTGCTGGCATACATATACCAGTTCCATTCCCAGTTTTTACCATTGTCGGCAGAAAAAGCCTGGCTCCATACAGGATTATCCCGGTCGGTCTTATCCCAATGAAAACACATGATTATTTCCCTGCCTTCAAAAATATCCGTTGTATAAAAAAGCCCGGTATTTTTAGTGAATGAACCGGTTACAGGTGCATCCAGTATTCCTTTGCTGCTATCTGCCCAGTAAATGCTCCACAATTTTGTAACAGGGTTAAAAAGCCGCAGTGTCATGCCTTCAAAAGGTTGCCCATCCACTGTAGTGCGAAAATGATTTACATTACCCAGTCCGTTGAGCGTTTTATAATCCTCATCGGTTGCTTCAAATTCCACCCATTCAGTACAGCCATTCAGCCGGGTTTTTAATTTCCGGTTCTTTATTCTCCATTTACCGATATAAAAATCAAAATCCTTCTGCGATGAATCTTGCGAGGGCACAATCTCCAGCCCGCCTGCATCATTAAATTTGAGTTCAGTCATTATTCCTTTTAATTCATTTTCTTCTTCATCACACTTACCTGATCCTGCAGGTTATTTACCAGATTGGCAAGGGTATTCACATCCCAGCGCTGCTGTGTGGTTACTTTACTGATGATGCTTTGTGCCTGCCACAATTCAACTATATCATCACTATTTACCTGGTATGGCTGATAATTGGGATTGTCGCTTACTAAAGTCAGCTTATTTTTTGCTTTGTTGTTCTTCACTACCCGTTTGTACACAATGCCTTCATTGCGGCTTACCACAATATAGGCCATGTTGTTTTTTACAGTATCCAGGTCATCTACTTTTTCGCCTACAATAATACTTCCGCTTGCTGTGGGCAGCATGCTATCGCCAATAATTTCAAAAGCACGGTAGTGGCCGCCGCTCAGCATTGGCAGGGTGAAAGTGTTCAGCTCGTCAATAAATTCACTGTCAGCATATCCCGCCAGGTAACCGGCTGCCGCTTTTACCGGCACAAAATGAATCACATTCCTTTCGGTACTGGCCGCCATTTTCATCTGCCGCCTTTTGGAAAGGTAATTATCACCGGAAATACTGAGGTCTTTCCGGAGCAGATCATCCAGCGATATTTTAAAGGTATCGCTGATAATTTCCAGCACATCTAATCGTGGATCAGCCCTTTCTTCTTCATAGGCACCAACCAATGAACGTTTGATGCCGAGTTTTTCAGCAAATTCTTCCTGCGTGAAACCGCGTAGTTTGCGCAGGTATTTTAGGTTTTGACCAGCTAATGACATAACAAAACTAATTTGGTTAGCACAAATGTACTAATATTTTTAGTTTCTCCAAATTTATTTTATTTTTTCCTGAAAATATCCCCCAATTAGGGTATTGTATACCACTTTATTTATTCCTATTTTACGGAATTATTCTACCAAACAACAAACAAATTCTCCATGACAAAGTTTTATCTTCTTTTTACTGTTCTGTTTTGCTCATTTTTATCCCGGGCACAGGTAGCTATCAACATCACAGGGGCATTACCTGCATCAAGCTCCATGCTGGATGTAAGCAGTACCAGCAGGGGTATATTGGTACCGCAGGTAAGTATCGACAGCCTGAAAGATATTACCAGCATTGCCAGCCCGGCCAACGGGCTGATTGTGTATAATACCACCCAGCCCGGTGTGCGCAACGATATGGCCAGGGGCTATTACTGGTACAGCACCAATG
>JANMDL010000245.1:0-2415 GCA_031376295.1 Chitinophagales bacterium | reverse complement strand
TTTTTAAAACACTTTGAAGATATGTTTGAAAGGTGATTTTTGAAAATAAACTACTCCTGAACCTTACCTTTATTACAAATTGTTCTTAATGTCTTTCAAAATGTCAATGTTTTTGAAAATAGTGTTATAAAAAACCTTTATATAGTTAGACAATTTCCATTAATTTAATATAGTAATACAAAAATTTATAATGATTTAATACCATTCAACAACATACTGGTATTGTGAAGTAATAAATTAATAAAGCATTAATAAAACGTAATGTAATACTATACAATCATCACTGCTACAATCTGACTCTATATAAACTATAGTGATGTTGCAAATTAGAAATTAATACTTTCAGTACCATATCAGAAATGGTAGTTGAAACATAAAATATCTCTAACATGGTTTTGTAGTGATTCTTTAATACGACTCATACTGTTGATAAAACCTTAAATAATCAGGATTAATACCCCATTTGTGATAATAATATCCATAAATCTGAAAATATCCACGTGGAACATTTGTGGATAAGCCGTGGAATGTATGTGTATATATTATCAGATTCGTTGGATCAAAGTCCCCTATCGTCTTGAAAAAGTAATCAATGTTTTATGACAAATATTGAATATTTAACAGTGTAAAATGCTTATAACAAGCAAGTTAGCTAAATTTAAAATGTCGATCATATTCATTCAACTATTTATTAGTTCATAAACGCTTTTAATGCCTTTGGCTTTCTGCCAACCTTTTTACGCATTTTTACCTTTTCAGGTCTTTCCTTAAACTTTTTGTCTGAAAAGAATACACCCAATGCGTCAATAATAATATCTTTCTGCGACATACCTTCCCAGTATCCATAATCTTTCATTTGTTCGACTAATTCATTTGGACAGTCGAAAGTAACCTTTGTCGATGGTCCAACCGATTCTTGCATTGCGGCAAGCATTGCATTTTTCTGTGCATCGCCCGCTGTGGTGATTATTTCATTGGGTTTAGTGGTGGGTACTAAACTTTCAAAAGTAAAATTTTTATTTTTTGCCATTTTTTTAATAATTAATGTTTTAAATGTACGATTGGCTCGGATTGTCACAAAACCTACCAAGTCCGATGTACTTATTGTTTCATACCGTCCAAGATTTCTTTTGTGAGGTTATAGTAGTCCATTGCACCGTTACTATCTGGAGCATAATTGAAAATGTCTTTTCCATTGGCTTGTGCCTCCGAAATCGCAATGTTATCACGAATACTGGTTTTGAAAAATTTGTCGCCTAACTGTTGCTTGGTAGCTGATACAAGATCGTTACTCAATTTTTTGTTAATCTTCGGATTGTAACGAGTTGCAAAGACACCACCCAGTTGGGTTTGGGGACTAATCTGTTGAAGTTCGGCGGAGTAAACCAAAAAGTTTCGCAAACCTTCGTAACTCAAAAACTCAGCTTGTAGTGGTACCAAATACATATCGCAGGCAATGAGGGCAATTCGAGTCATACCTGAGAGCGTGGGTGGACAGTCAATCATTATGAAGTCATAATTCTTTTTTACTTTGTCCATTAAAAATTTAAGATTAAAGGGAAACACTGGTGAAGCCTTGATAGTATCTTCCTTTGAATTTAGTTCGGCCGAACTTGGCAGTAAATCACCAATGTCGGTTTTGATAGCGACGGTCTCGAAAGATAGCTCCCCTGTCAAATAATTCCCTACGTGGTTTCGGCCAACTTGTGCTTCCTGAATCCCAAAGCATCGAGTCAAACTTGCTTGTCCGTCGAGGTCAATGAATAGTACCCGTGCATCCGCAAATTTCTTGAAGGCAGCACCAAGGTTTTGGGTTGATGTAGTTTTTCCTACTCCTCCCTTGTTGTTCACTACACTAATAATCATCGTGTTCATATAAATAGTATTTACTTGCAATATAGGGTAAATTAAATATATAGACAATACTAAAACAATAAATTTTATCAAGAGTATTTATTATTTGATACTTACAAATAGTACTATACAATAATATGTTATTAATGATACTATATGTTTTGTATTTAATAATACATATAAATAATTAATATAGATAAAAAAGATATATATTTAATCATAAATACTAAAAAATATTAATGTATATATAAAATTATATAATTAATAAGTACTATTAATTATAATACTTTAATTTAACTAATATTATTATATATTTTCAATAAATTTTGAAAGTTTTATTTTTATCATTTTAATTAAATATACTATTTTATCAATTAATACAGTATTTATTGTTATAATTAATAAGGTAATATAAAAAAAATACAAATGTAATATATATATAAGTATTATATGTATGAATAGTATTTGTATCTCCCAAAATCTGAGGTTTTCAGTATTTTTAAAAGATTGTTTAAGGCGAGTTTATGAATAAAATTGAATAACTCCCCTACTCTGGACTTC
>JANMDL010000207.1:0-3056 GCA_031376295.1 Chitinophagales bacterium | reverse complement strand
ATTTTAAAATTGGAACATACCTGCCGTAAACCAGGAAATCTGTGCCTGAAATGTAAATAATGCCAATATGTTGTTTACTAAAATCGCTGTTAGCCAGTGTGGTCACGTAAAAACGTTAATCCAGATATGCAACAGTTGTTTTGATAATAATAAAAAAATAAAAATGCAGAAGCAATTTTGTTGGGAATTATCTATCAGGTTTATGAGTCTATTATTTGGGTGTTAAATATTTACAGCACAATGATAATACTCTTTTTTTTAAATCCGCACATTTTTATAAAAAAAAACTGCAAATAAAAAATGTTACTCACAGGAACCGGAAGCTGTATAATAAATTAGTGTTGTTGTGTGTATTTGATTAAACAAAAGCAGAATGCCAATTTTGAATGCATGAAAATACTCAGTGCTTTAGAAATAAAAAAAATGTTCTATTGCACAGGCCTGCAGCATTATATGATTTTTATGTAAGAGTAAATGAATAGCTTTTGTTAAATACACTGTACTTATTCCCTCACCGGCTTTGGCCCTGCCACTTTGTAAATGAGCAGGCCAAGAATACCAAGCAGCAGCACAATCAGCAACCATACCAGTTTGGTATTGTCGCCTTCAAAGCGGCCCCTGGCAATCTGTATAATGGTTATAATCCACCAGATAAAGAGTGGCAAAAAGATGAGTATCAATATCCACTCAGTGCCTCCCGGCATGCTGAAACCTAAAATAGTGTTCAGTTGCATTTTTATCAGTTTAAGATTATCAATAGATTTTCAATTACTCTTCACTGCTCAATCCTGCGCTCATGTACTCCCTGTTCATCCGGGCAATATTGGCTACGGATATGCCTTTGGGACATTCAGCTTCGCAGGCATAGGTATTGGTACAGTTGCCAAATCCTTCCTTGTCCATTTGCGCCACCATATCCAGTACACGCATTTTGCGTTCGGGCTTGCCCTGCGGCAGTAAGGCCAGTTGCGAAACCTTGGCACTAACAAACAGCATGGCCGAGCTGTTTTTGCAGGTGGCCACACAAGCACCACAACCGATGCAGGCCGCCGCCATAAAAGCATCATCGGCATGTTTCTTTTCAATGGGTATGGCATTGGCATCTACCGCATTACCTGTGTTTACTGAAATATACCCCCCGGCCTGTATCACCCTGTCAAAAGCTGAGCGGTCAACCATCAAATCTTTTATCACCGGAAAGGCCTTAGCCCTCCAGGGTTCCACCACAATCGTATCACCATCTTTAAAAGCCCGCATATGCAGCTGGCAGGTAGTGTTTTGCTGCCAGGGGCCATGTGCCTGCCCGTTGATGTACATGCTGCACATACCGCAGATACCCTCACGGCAGTCGTGGTCAAAGGCAATAGGATCCTTGCCATCGGTAATCAGTTGCTCATTCAGCACATCAATCATTTCCAGAAAAGACATTTCGGAGGAGATGTCCTTTACCGGGTAGTTTTCAAAACCACCATTGCTGTTTGCGTTTTGCTGCCTCCATACTTTTAATGTGAGGTTCATGCTGTAATGCTCCATAATACTTATATAATATCTTTATAAAACTTATTTGTTGCTATTTTAATATTACCCCCTGTTGATAGTATCTTAGCTGCCAACCTCCTGTATGCAACAGTCCTTTCAACCTCAGGAAATCGTTTACTGCCAACAACCCTGGCCATTATCCTGCATTTATTCAACTCTGCCGATAAGATTCTCATTGAATCGCCTATCTGCCTGATTGCCTGTACCGTATCGCTCCCCTTCAGCTCTACTAAAAATACTTGCTCTTTATTATCTTTACTTGCACTGAATAAGTAATCACACTTTTTTGTTCCGGCACCGGCAGTTATTGCACAACCATCAATTTTCACTTTCTTTACCAAACAACCAGCCTCATTTTCGAGTACATACACTTTACCTTTTTCTTTAGCAGTGCAAATACTCCTTTTATCGTTGTACTCTATACAGGTGTCTGGTATTAAACTCATGCTTCTTCTACTCCAAATTCAATATTTAACAAATCATCAAATTCCTTATTCAGCTTACGGGATACACTGTCTATTTCATCCGCTTCAATCAAATATTCTTCCCTGTTCATTATATCTTTACGTGTACCATCTTTCAGCAACATATATGCACTCACATCATCCGGGTTAAGCCAGTACTGTCTTGGGATAACTTCATTTGTCTTTTCCGGTTCTATTTTACCTGTGTGGTATGCCTGCATCAGGTTGTTTAAAGATGTGAGGATATAGGGGCTGTGGGTAGTAATTAACAACCGATTTTTATACCCTTCTTCCTCTTTAATTTGTTCTATTAAATGTTTAATCAACTTCTCCTGCGTTTCAGGAAAACAGTTTAATTCGGGCTCCTCTATAATTAAATAAGGACAATATGGGAAATAAGTAGATCCAAAGGGGCTTTCCTGAACATGCCTTTTCATTAATAAATTATCAAATACGATCAGCATGGGCACCCCGTTTTTTATAGCACTGGAAGCATCTTCTATCAATATTTCCTTCCCATCATTCAAGAGGATATAATCCATGCCATGGCTGTGTCGGTAGGTGACCCCAAAAATGTCCTGGAAATCATACTGTTGTTTTTTGGCCCTTGCTTCCAAAAAACCTGTGCCAAACCTAGTAAGAATATCTGGCAATGTAGCTTTCGCCTGCAAAATTGCAAACAATTTATCCTTCAGTACTATCGCCACTTCCCGATAAGCTGGAATATACATATCAACAGGTGTTCTTAGCGTATCAAAGTCGGTGTCTGTTGACTTGATATTTATTTCCCCGTTATCATACAAAAATGAGTACTCTTCATTTTTGAAGCTGATAAAAGAATCCGGATAAACATAATTTGTCAAGCCTGTCCAATCCAGCCATTTGGTAAAATCAGCCTGCCATATTATCTTGAAATCCACTTCGGTAGCGGCTTTACCTTCCCGCATTATGTGATGATGTGGGGAATCTGCCAAGGATGTTTCGTTCAGCATCATTTTAACAGCCGCCAACACCTTTGCCACCGTACTCTTTCCCGTACCCTGGTCGCCAATG
>JANMDL010000198.1:0-5067 GCA_031376295.1 Chitinophagales bacterium | reverse complement strand
CGTATCGTCAGTATTTCACTCACTATTTATAACTCCTCTGACTTGGTATCACTATCTCAAAATTCAGTGGCTCTTTGTGCAACTGCCAATCGCTTTCGCCCTTCAGTTCCCAGGCTGCTACATAGCTGTAGTTAACGTCATCCCTTCTTGCTTCACCGTCTTCTGTCTGGCTTTCTTCCCTGAAGTGGCCACCACAGCTTTCGTTGCGGTCGAGGGCATCCTTGCACATCAATTCGCCCAGTTCAATAAAATCAGCCACACGGCCCGCTTTGTCTAATTCAGGGTTCATGCTGTTAATTTCGCCGGGTATGCGTACATCGCTCCAGAACTCTTTTTTGAGTGCCTGCACATCCCTGATGGCTTCTTTCAACCCTTCTTCACTTCTGGCCATGCCACATTTATCCCAGATAATCTTACCAAGGCGTTTATGAAAACTTTCTACTGTTTTTGTGCCTTTGATGCTCATCAGCTTTTCAATCCTTTCTCTTACTGCTTTTTCAGTTTCTGCAAATGCAGGATGATCTGTTGAAATGGAAGCCGTACGTATTTCATCACCCAAATAATTGCCCAGCGTATAGGGAATTACAAAATATCCATCAGCAAGGCCCTGCATCAATGCGCTGGCACCCAGGCGATTGGCTCCATGGTCACTAAAATTAGCCTCCCCCAGTGCGTACAAACCCTTCACGGTAGTTTGCAGCTCATAATCCACCCAAAGGCCACCCATGGTATAGTGTACCGCAGGGTAAATGCGCATCGGCATTTCGTAAGGGTTTTCTCCTGTTATCTTTTCATACATTTCAAACAGGTTGCCGTACTTTTCTTTCACTACGGCTTTGCCCAGTCGTTTTAATGTTTCTGTATCCGTATTTGTATCGCCTGCTTTACCGGCTTCAATCTTGCCATAGCGGATGATGGCATCAGCATAATCTAGGTAAACCGCCATTTTAGTAGTACCCACACCATACCCAGCATCGCATCTTTCTTTTGCTGCACGGCTGGCCACATCACGGGGAACTAAGTTGCCAAACGCAGGGTATCTTCTTTCCAAGTAATAATCTCTTTCTTCTTCGGGTATATCCACCGCTTTGCGGACATCGCCAACGGCCTTGGGTACCCAGATACGCCCATCATTGCGCAGGCTCTCACTCATGAGGGTAAGCTTGCTTTGGTGATCGCCACTTACGGGTATGCACGTGGGATGTATTTGTGTAAAGCAGGGATTGGCAAAATAAGCACCTTTTTTATGTGCCTTCCAAGCGGCAGTAACATTGCTGCCCATGGCATTGGTACTTAAATAAAACACATTGCCATAACCACCGGTACACAACAGTACCGCATGACCGAAATGACGTTCCAGTTCTCCATTAACTAAATTGCGTACAATCACCCCACGGGCTTTTTCATCAATCATCACTATATCCAGCATTTCATGCCGGGCATACATTTTTACGTTGCCCAGAGCCACCTGCCTTTCTAATGCGCTGTAGGCACCAAGCAACAATTGCTGACCGGTTTGCCCGGCTGCATAAAAAGTACGCTGCACCTGGGTACCGCCAAAACTGCGGTTGCTGAGCAGGCCGCCATACTCACGGGCAAAGGGTACACCCTGCGCCACACAATGATCAATAATGGAAGTGCTTACTTCGGCCAGGCGGTGTACATTGGCTTCACGGGCACGGTAATCGCCACCCTTTACGGTATCATAAAACAGGCGGAAAACCGAGTCGCCATCATTCTGGTAATTTTTTGCTGCATTAATGCCACCCTGGGCTGCTATGCTATGCGCACGGCGTGGACTATCCTGGAAGCAGAATGCTTTTACCTTATACCCAAGTTCGCCCAAAGAAGCTGCAGCAGAAGCCCCGGCCAAACCGGTACCCACCACTATCACTTCCAGCTTGCGCTTATTGGCAGGGTTTACCAATTTTACATGGCCTTTGTAGTCCTCCCATTTGGCTTCCATTGAGCCTGCGGGTATTTTAGAATCTAATGGCATATATTAATTTCGTTATTCGCTTTAAAAAATGTGGTTTTGGCTTTAGCAGCCTGCATTATACTGTTTTATACAAGTACCTTAAAGAATATCAGAATTGGCATTAATGCAAATAATATGCATACAATAACAGAGAAGCCCATGCCTGCCTTTTTGATAATGGGAGTATAACGCTTGTGGTTAATACCCATGGTTTGGAAGGCGCTCTGAAAACCATGCAGCAGGTGAAACAGCAAAGAACCAACCCCGCCTACATACAGCACTACTACCCACCACTGGCTGAATATATCCAGCATTTTTTGATACAGGTTATGCTCTTCATCGCCAGAGTACAGGGCTACTTTGGTACCTACCCAAAAATGAATAAGGTGCATGATTAAAAAAAGCAGCAACAATGTTCCCAACAGACCCATTGAGCGGCTGTACCACTTACTGTTTTTATTGGCATTGCTTTGGTTGTAACCAACAGGCCTTGCGGCAACATTCTGTTTCCACAGCAGCAGGCCCTGTACAATGTGCAGCAGAAGCCCTGCAAAAAGCCCCAGCTCCATAATGCGAATTACCCAGTTATGGCTCATAAAATGTGCGGCATCATTAAACACTTTGCCTTTGTCATTTAAAAAAATACAGGAGTTAACACCCACATGCACACACAAAAAAGTTACCAGGAAGAGGCCCGTAAGGCCCATTGTGAATTTTTTGCCGATTGAGGAAGTAAGAAACTGTTTCCAGGTCATATAGAAAACGTTAGTTTGAAAATGATAGGCAAATTTACGGCACGAATTACGAAAAAATGATTTTATTCATTCTTTTTAATTGCCAGGGTACTTAAGCTTCCACAAACTGCCTGTTTTATCAATCCAGCAGCCGCATCACCGTATTGTCTACCTGCTGAAAAACCAGTTCGGGCTTTAACGTACGCCACTGCTCAAAATCCATCAGCTGCACATAATTGGTAAGCCTTGCCCTTTTAAAATCGTACTGGCTCTGCTGCGGCATGTTTAAAATAACCACCCAGCCGCCCTCGTCTGCCACTTCTTCCCGCCAGTTTTCATAATAACTGTCGTCGCTGCTGTGAAAGTTCAGTACATTCTCAGCTATCAGTATAAATTTGGTAATACCTGCGGCAAAGAGTTTATCAGTAACCTCCCGTCTCATTATCATGATATCATTCTCAATGGCATCATTCCACTCCCCCAGCAATTCAATAATAGCATAATCGAGGTCATAATCCACCATCAGCAATTTCATATATAGTGTACGGCTGCCGAAATCGTCCCATTGCGGGTGAATATAATAGTTGTAAACAGTATTGGAAAACTCAAACTCACTGTATGCACGGCCGTAAAAAGGAGCATGTTCATCTTCTTCGGCTGTGTACAAATGCCGCCAGTTGTAGTATGGTTCTATATCCTGCAAATGATTACCGGGTTTGTTTAAAAAGATTGTTTGCTTTACTGCAAAAGTATTTACCAGTGGGATAAATAAAAAATAAATAAATATGGCCAGCAGTTGCATAAAAAAGGCCACCTGATGGCAGCCTTTTAACTTATTAACCCCGTATCTTAATTAATCAATTACAATTTTTGTAGATGATATGTTTACTTTATCACTATTGATAACTTTCACAAAATACATTCCCCCTGCAGGTTTCATTTTCATGTTTACTGTTTCAACCTGGCCATCAGCCTGTATATTTACTACTTTGTTCAACAGTGCCTTACCAGCCAAATCAGTAAGGAGGATAGTATAGATGCCTGGCTTGTTTTTGCTGAAAGTAACCCTGAATTGTGAACCACTCACCGGATTTGGAAATACGGATATATCACTTGCTGTTATTTTGCGGTCAGTTAATACAGGACGGCCCTGTGCCCTTGCCATATCTGCTTCTTTCTGCAGCAGCAGTGTGCCATTGGCCATATCAGAAGGATTTACCAAATCAGTTGCTGTGTTATTTTTTACCGCTTTAAGGTCATTGAGGCCAAAGCTGTAAAATCCTTCAAAAGAGTTGGCAGTACCTACCACTATCTTACCATCTGCATTTACAACTGCACCATTGGTGGTAAAGCCTGCGGGCAAGCCGGTAATTGTTCCAATATGCGTAGTGATTCTGCTGTCGGCATCTATTGAAAAAACATTATGATTAGCAGAAATAATATATAATTTTCCAAAAGCATCTGCAATCATATCTCCACCCCAACTGGTGCATTTATTGTGCACCGACACCTTACTTCCGTCAGCATCTACCAGGTTGCCCAGGTCAGTTACTTCGGGCTTGCTGCCTGTACTGAAGCGGATCAGGTGATTGGCATCATTGGTAACTGCATAACCATATCCATCGGCACCAATAACCATACGGGTAATATGACTTTCTTCAGTAAGGAAACCACCTGCCTTGGGGGCTATCATCGTAAGGTCGAGGTAAACAAATTTGGGCGACTTACTTTTTAAATCAATATAACGCAACTGAGCAAAATGCATTGGCGTAAAGTAAAGACGGTTATTGCGGCTGTCTAATGCACAGGCAGCCACTCCATAGCCCATAGGGTCGGCATTGGCCACCACCCCGTTCATTTTAAATTCGGCACCCGAAGCGGTAAAGGGAGTTACACCGTTTTCAAACAGAGACTTCACCGTTTTACCAGTAGTTAGATCAACTTCCTTAATATCGGACCAGAAAAATTTGTTATTGGCTTTGCCTGCAATGACATAAGCCCTGTTGGCATCCTGTGCCGCAGCGGTTAATGATGAAACAATAATGGCTGAAGAAAGTAAAAATTTAAAGTTCATAAGTGTAGATTTATTTTTTTTAATTAGATATGTAAATTACTAAAATTACATAAACCGGCAAATTATTTTTTATGAGCGGTGTTCCAGGGCTTTTTTTACACTCCCGTATTGCAGCAGCAAGTGCTTTGCTGTTTCGTAACTGCTACCCGGCCATTGCTGCATTACCATTTTAACGCCCCTGTCCACCAGTTTCTCATTGGCCAGCTGCATATTCACCATCCTGTTGTCTTCCACCCCCCCTAATTGTATCATTACACTGGTAGAAATCATATTAAGTACCA